>NZ_JBBNAH010000539.1:0-6724 GCF_037994325.1 Pseudomonas sp. | reverse complement strand
GATTGAGGTCGCCAACGCCGGTGCTGTACCCGCCGTGGGGATCGGGCCGGGTGCTGATCGGTAGGGTGGCGCGCAGCAACTGCGGTACGCCGATAAAGTCGCCGGGTGCTACCGGCAGGGTGCCGCGCAGCAGCAAGTCATTGGTGTGCACATTGGTGTTGAACAGCTCAGGCGTGTAGTAGTCCTGAAAATTCAGCCCCGGCGCCAAGTTGAGCGGGTTGTTGCTCTTGTTGGCGTCCGCCGCATTATCGGCCTGCACAGCGAGGGAAAATAACAGCCCAGCAACCAGCGTCGCTGCTAAGGCAACCTTGTTCTGCATGGCGAACCTCTTCCGTTAGGTCACGCTGCACTGCACGGCTCAGACGTTGCAAAAATCGCGTTTCAGTTACGGTTAGTGGATAACGATGCCCGGCAAATGATGGCTTTCTGACATTCTCTGAAACCTTGCTGAGGGCTCTACTTCGGTATCTACGGACCGGGTACGACAGTTCCGACACGCTCGAATGACGTTAGCAGCGATTCGCAGAAAGGCCAGAGCAAGTATCGCGAAATGCACTAAAGCTGTGCGTTCAGAGTTGCCCGGCGAAGATCCATTGCCCTATGGATAACGTTCCATAACGGGAAGTGCCTGGGTGCGCACAGCACACCCTACGACGCACTCGCCCCTGGGCGCAGCAAGGAATGGATTTAGCCCCCGGCACTTCTCAAGAGCGCGCGGGATACGACCTTGGCGTATACACCCAGCCCGCTTCACTCCCTGCCTTGGCAAATCGCCGTGTGGTGCTGGAGCCGATGATAACCATGGTGCGCATATCGACCATTTCCGGGGTGAGTTCGCCCAGGGTGGTGACGGTGAGTGCTTCGGCTGGGCGACCGATATCGCGGCCCAATACGACCACGGTTTCCGGCTGGCGTTGTTCGCGCACTACATCCAGGGCGCGGCCCAGTTGCCAGGGGCGGGCGCGGGAGATGGGGTTGTAGAAGGCCAGGGCGAGGTCGGCGAGGGTGGCGTGTTTTAGCCGCAGTTCGATCACGTCCCACGGTTTGAGGTTGTCGGAGAGGGAGATCATGCAGAAGTCGTGACCCAGCGGCGCACCAGCCTTGGCGGCGGTGGCCAGGGAGGCGGAGATGCCGGGCAGGATTTGCAGCTCGACGTTATGCCAATCCGCGTCGCTGCTGGCTTCCAGGGCTTCCAGCACGGCAGCAGCCATGGCAAATACGCCGGGGTCGCCGGAGGACACCACCACCACGCGCCGGCCGCTGGCGGCCAGTTCAAAGGCGTGACGTGAGCGCGCCAGCTCTTCGCGGTTGTCGCTGTTGTGCAGCACCTGGTCGGGGCGGAAGGGGCCGGCCATGGTCACGTAGGTTTCGTAGCCGAGTACGTCTTGCGCGTCGTGCAGGGCCAGTTTGACGGCGGGCGCGGTGAACTCGCTGGCGCCGGGGCCGAGGCCGACCACAGTAAGGCGGCCACGGGCTTGGCCGAGGCTGTGGATATCTATCGGTTGGCTGGCAATGGCTAGCTGTATGCCTTCTGACTGCTGCACGCGGTGCGCAACGTTCAGCGCCGTTTCCTCGCTAAAACGCAGCGGCACGCCTAGGGTGGCGGCAGTGCTATGCAGCTGTGCGTCAGCCATCTGCGAGCGCGGGCTTAGCAGGCAGGCCAGGGCATGGGGGCTGATGCCGGCGGCGGCGAGGCTGTGCTGAATAAGGGCGGCATCGGCTGGTGGGTTTAGCACCACCACGCTGCGCGGGTGGATTAGCAGTTCATCGGCGTTGGCCTGAATGTCGGTGCTAATGCGGATGCGCAGATTGGCGTCGTCGGCCAAGGGCAGGCGGGCGGCGTGCAGCCACGGTGCGTCGCCTTCAATGCGCACGTTCTCACCGCCGAGCAGGGAGGAGACGAAGCGTTTGCCCTGTTCGATGTCGCCCACTACATAGCCGCTGGGTGGGTTAAGTACGCAGGTGTCGAAGCGCAGTTCGCCACTGGTGGTGATGGCGGCTTGCACCTCCAGCGCGGTGGCGATTTCACGCGCCATAACGTTGACCCCGGCCAGGCCGCCGAGCAGCGGCACCACCGCGCTGCCGTCTTCGGCGACGGCCAGCACCGGTGGCTCGGCGCCTTTACTTTGCAGCAGCGGGGCCAGGCAGCGGATGACGATACCGGCAGCGCACAGGGCGATGATCGGGCGGTTGTTTTGGTACAGCTCACGCAGTTGGCTGGCGAACTCGCTGTAGCCCACGTCGGCGGTGACGCGCTCGTTCAGCCCGTACACCTGCGCGCCCGGGTACAGCGCCTGGATACGCCGCGCAGTGCTCAGGGCGCCGGTGCCGAGAATGATGATGGCGTGCGGGTGGGACATGGAGCGCTCCGAAACATTTTTGGGGCAGGGTATTGGCGTTTGCCGCTTCCCCCTCACCCTCTCCCCGGAGGGGCGAGGGGACTGGATTTGTGTTGGCGTGGAAGTTGAGGTTTTCAGCCAAGCACCGCTTTAGCACCCCTCGCCTGCTTGCGGTCGCCCGGACAGGGGCGAGGGGACTGGATTTGGGTTGGCCTGGAATTGAGGTTTCCGGCCAAGCACCGATTTAGCTCCCCTCGCCCGCTCGCGGGAGAGGGGCTGGGGGTGAGGGTCGCAGCCAACGCAATTGCCTCAGGCCTGCCACTTTTCCCCCGGCACAATAATCAGGGAGAAATACGGCGAGTCCATCGGCTGCACTTCATCCAGCGGCACAATCCGTTGGTTTTCCATGGTGGCTCGCTCCACATACAACGCGCGCTCGGCCAAGCCCAGCTCATCCAGCACGCCGCGCACTTTGTCGAAGTTGCGCCCCAGCTTCATCACCACCGCTGCATCGGTGGCGGCCAGGCGTTGTTTCAACTCATCGGCCGGCAGCACGCCGCTAAGCACGGCCAAGCTCTGGTTGCGGTACACCAGCGGGATACCCAACACGGCGGCGCCACCGAGCATGGAGCACACGCCAGGCACCACTTCGGCGCGGTAGCGGCTGGCCAGGCGGTCGTGCAGGTACATGTAGGAGCCGTAGAAAAACGGGTCGCCTTCGCAGATCACCGCCACGTCGCGGCCGGCTTCCAGGTGTTCGGCAATCTGCTCGGCGCAGGTGTCGTAGAAGTCGCTGATGATGCTTTCGTAGCTCAGCGGCGGCGCCAGTTTTTCCGTGGTCACCGGGTAGACCATGGGCAGGCGTTGCTGCGCCTCGCTCAGGTGCCCGGCGATAATGCCGAAGGCGTTGCCATGCTGGCCAACGGCGACCTTGGCCTTGGCCACGAAGTAGCCGATTACCGGTGCCGCTTGCAGCAGGCGCAGGGCTTTAAGGGTGATCAGTTCCGGGTCGCCGGGGCCGACGCCAATGCCGAGCAAACGTCCTGTGGCAGCCATTACTCCACCTCCGTGGCCAGGGCATTCACGGCGGCGGCGGCCATGGCGCTGCCGCCACGACGACCGCGCACAATCACGTACGGCACGCCACGGCTGTCGGCGGCAAGCAGGTCTTTGGATTCAGCGGCGCCGACAAAACCAACGGGAAAGCCGAGGATCAGCGCCGGTTTTGGTGCGCCGGCATCGAGCATTTCCAGCAAATAAAACAAGGCGGTGGGCGCATTGCCGATCACCACTACGCTGCCTTCCAGGTGTTCGCGCCAGTGCTCCAGGGCCACGGCGGAGCGGGTGTTGCCGCGCTCACGGGCGAGGTCAACCACACCTTCGTTGTTAAGGGTGCAGATCACCTGGTTATTGGCCGGCAAGCGGGTGCGCGTTACGCCTTCGGCGACCATACGCGCGTCGCAGAGAATCGGCGCACCCGCGGCCAAGGCTTGGCGCCCGGCCGTGCCGGCACCGGGGGAGAAGCGCAGGTCTTGCACCACATCGACCATGCCGCAGGCGTGAATAACGCGCACGGCGAGTTTTTCCAGGTCGGCGGGAATGCCGCTCAGGTCGGCTTCGGCACGGATGATGGAAAAAGAATGGCGGTAGATTTCCTGGCCATCGCGGATGTACTCAAGCATCAAGGGGTTCTCATGGGGGCGGGCTGCGCGGCCAGGGTGTCGGCGGCTTCAAGGATAGTCAGGTTGCGCGCCAGCAGGCGGCCAAAACCGCTGGTGCTGCTGTCGCGCTGGTACAGGTCGTAACGGCCGGCGCTTACTGCCAGCAGGGTGTGCGGCGCGATATGGGCGGCGGCGCAGGAGCGCTTGCAGGCGCTTAGGTGCACTTGCTCGACGGGTGCGCGGCTGGCGAGTAATTCTGCCAGCAACAGGGCGTCGGTTTTGCTCGCGGCCAGGCCTTTGCCGCAATCGCTAGAGCCGCTGCAGGCGATGATTCGCGCCAATGGAATTGTGCTGTCAGTGAGCAGGCCCAGGGCGTTTAGCGTTTTAGTCAGCGCGTCTGCGCTATCGCCTGGCACATCGCGCAACAGCAGGCTTTGCCAGGGGGTGAAGTACAGCGCGTGGTTGGCCAGATCGGCGACGGCGCGCAGTTGTGCGGTGGTCATTCTGCCCAGCACTGGCGCGGCG
The DNA here is from genome assembly GCF_037994325.1 of Pseudomonas sp. Taxonomy (GTDB): domain Bacteria; phylum Pseudomonadota; class Gammaproteobacteria; order Pseudomonadales; family Pseudomonadaceae; genus Aquipseudomonas. Next base: position 2,199 of record NZ_JBBNAH010000539.1, on the reverse strand, counting down.
CCGACATAGACCAAGCCCGCTTGGCGCTGCGCCCGCACCCCCAAATGCGCCCACGGCTCGGCAGCCGGGCGGCGCCAGTTAAACACCTCGGCGTCCTGCTCTAACGCAAACGGCAGGCGGGCTTGCAGCGCAGCGAGAAACGCGCTGATGGGCATCTGCTTAAGCAGGTGGCGCATACGGGTTTGTTCAGGCGTGGCGTGTTGCAGAAACAGTTCCAGGCAGGCCTGCACCAAGGCGGGCGCATGTTCCAGCGGCACAGCGGCAAGCGCTTCGTTGGGGCAACTGGCCAGGCCAAAGGCCAAGCGCTGTGCACCGTCTTCGGCCATCGCACTGAGCCAAAGGTCGTGGTGGTGTTCGAGCATGGCCACGCCTTCGCCGCCATCCACTTGCAGGGCGAATTTGGCCGAGAGCTGGTGCAGCGATTCGCGGGTTTCCAGCAGCGCAAGCAACTGCTCGGCGAGTGGGCGAACGTCGAGTACCTGCTGGGCATCGACACCCGCCGCCGGGCTAAGCATCAGGTTGCGCACATCATCGGCGCCGGCGCTGCGTGGTCCCAGTTCGGCAGAGAGTAAGGCTTCAATCAGGTCTTGCTCGCAACCGCCGCGCACACCACGAATTTGCAGATTGGCGCGGTTGGTCACTTCAATCACGCCGCTGGCGAACTGCTCAGCCGCCGCGCTGATGGCCAATGCCTGCGCCACGCTTAGCCGCCCACCCGGCAGTTTGACCCGGCAGATACCGCCGTCGCGCGCCTGCACAATGCGCAGCAAACCCGGGCACGCGGTATGGCGTGGCAGGGGGGCGTTGACTGTGGGTTGGGCATCGTTCAAAAAAGGTCACCGGTTCGCCGTGGCTGGCTGTGGGGGCTGGCGAACGCGCTATTATGCCCGCTTTGCGCGACCCCAGGAAAAGCCTGCTGGTCGGCTGGCGAGGAGCAGACGATGTCGGCGTGGCTAACGGTGGTGGGAATCGGTGAGGACGGTTACAGCGGCCTGGGCAAACCGGCGCGTCGCGCGTTGCTCGACGCCCGCCTGATTGTCGGCAGCCCGCGCCAGTTGGAATTGCTGCCGCATTGCCTGAATGCCGAACGTCTGCTGTGGCCTAGCCCCTTTAGCCTGGGCCCGGTATTGGCGGCGCGCGGTACGCCGGTGTGTGTGTTGGCCAGCGGCGACCCGATGTTGTTTGGCGTCGGTGCAAGTTTGGCCCGCCAGGTGGTGGCCGAAGAGATGCGCGTGTTCCCGGCGCCCTCGTCCTTTTCCCTGGCCGCGGCCGAGCTTGGCTGGCCGTTGCAGGAGGTCAGCTGTCTTTCGGTTGTTGCCCGCCCGCTCGCGGCCTTGCACGGCCATATCCACCCCGGCCAGCGCTTGCTGGTGCTGAGTAATGACGGCAGCAGCCCCGCCGCCATCGCGCAGTTATTGGTGGAGCGCGGTTTTGGCCGCAGCCGGTTACGCGTATTGGAGCATTTGGGTGGCCCCCTGCAACGTAGCCTGGATGGCACGGCCAATGGCTGGGCTATTCCCGAAGTGGCGGCCTTGAATGTGTTGGCCATCGACTGCCACGCCGATGACGACGCGCGCTTGCTGCCGCTAACGCCCGGCCTGCCCGATAGCGCCTTTGCCCACGACGGCCAACTGACTAAACGCGATGTGCGCGCCATCACCCTGGCGCACTTGGCGCCGTTGCCGGGTGAATTGCTCTGGGACGTTGGCGCTGGCTGCGGCTCCATCGGCATTGAATGGATGCGCGCCCACCCCACCTGCCGCGCCATCGCCATCGAAGCCAACGGCGAACGCCAAGGCTTGATCAGGCAAAACCGCGATGCCCTCGGCGTGCCGGGTTTGCAATTGGTCGCCGGCAGCGCCCCTGAAGCCCTGCACGGCTTGCCGCAAGCTGATGCAATTTTTATCGGCGGTGGTGTCACCATTGCCGGCGTATTGGAGCATTGCTGGGCTAACCTGCGCCCCGGTGGCCGGCTGATCGCCAATGCCGTAACCCTGCAAAGCGAAGCCACCCTGGTGGCCTGGCGCGCGGTCAATGGCGGTGAGCTGACGCGCATCAGCGTTGCCCAGGCGCTACCGTTAGGCGAGTTCGACACCTGGCGCGCCGCCTTGCCGATCACCTTATTGCACGCCGTGAAGCTCTAAGCCCATGCGCGAAGAAACCCCCGAACAACCCGCGCCGCTGCGCAGCGGCTACACC
>NZ_JBBNAH010000538.1:0-6500 GCF_037994325.1 Pseudomonas sp. | reverse complement strand
TCGTAGAGCTGTTGCATAAACGGACCGTGAACATCCAACGCCAAACCTTTCAGATTTAACGCCAGTTGTTTGGGGAATTTTCCCTGACTCAAGCTTTCCTTGAAGCGCAGCAACTCGCCCAGGCCGTTGAACTTTAATTGGGCGTGTTCGACACGCACGCTATCGCGTAAAGCCGGCACCCGGATGCTGAGTTTTTCCAGCCCCACGCGACCGTCGAAGGATGAGGTAATACCGCCGTAACTGATATCCATGAAAGGCGATAACTGTGCGATCGCATCATTCATGATTGAGCGCACCGACAACCACAGCGACAGCTTGATTAACACGGCAATCGCAACTGCCGCGAGCAAACCCCATTTAAAAATCTTGGCCACGTTGCCGTCCTTGCTATTCAACGACCCGCACTATGCCAAGGGTCTTGTGCGGCGCAGCTTAACAGGACGGCAAAGTGCCAGCCAATCCCGATATTTGCCCGGGCGCCAGGCTATTTAAGGCAGTGTGAAGAGCAACTCGAAATCAGCGTTTTTTCATTAAAAGTTGCCGGACAAAGAGTGAAGTAAGCGGCGGGCAGGAATGTCGTAATTGCACAAGCTACCGGCGCGATTGGATATTTTTTATCCAGCACTATTAACCCCTGCTTTGATAATTCTCAAATTCGCCAAAAAAATGTGAGCCGCTGGCATTCGGTCCGTTTACTTACTACAAGTAATGAGTAGTATGTAGACCGGCAAATACCTCGAGCTCGGGGGAGTTGCTTTATGGAAAAAATGCACCTTAAGGGGAACACGATGAACAACGTTCTGAAACTCTCTGCTCTGGCTCTGGCTGCCGTTCTGGCTACCGGTTGCAGCAGCGTATCCAAAGAAACTGAAGCTCGCCTGACTGCTACTGAAGACGCAGCAGCTCGCGCTCAAGCTCGTGCTGACGAAGCTTACCGCAAAGCTGACGAGGCTCTGGCCGCTGCTCAGAAGGCTCAGCAAACTGCTGACGAAGCCAACGAGCGCGCCGCTCGTATGCTGGAAAAAGCCAGCCGCAAGTAATAGCCTTCGCGCTATAAGCCGGTCCCTATGGATCGGCTTTTTTTTGTCTGGAGTTTGGCTGCGACCGGCTGCGCGTCGGCCGGGCGGCGTTAAAAACGCTTTTCGAAAGCTCATGGGCTACAGCCCATTGCGCTTCAAAAAGCGTTTTTGCCTTGCCCAGCTCTAGCTCGCTCGGTCTTGAGCGGCGGTGTGGCTGAGAGCGGAAAATCAAAAGCAGGCACAAAAAAGCCCGCTGCCGATTTACCCAGCAGCGGGCTTTTTTTGCGCGCGGGCCTTACTGCACAACCGGCGCGGTATTGGCCATCGTGGTGCCGGGCACGGCGATCTCAACCGGCAAGCCATCTTCAGCGGCTACCACATCTCGCACCACTTCCCAGTCCAGGCTGACGCTGTTGGTCAGGTCTTCGCGCTTGAGCAGGGCGTTGATGACGGCAGTGTGTTTATCGACCACCGAGGGGTTGCCGCTGTCGTCCAGCGGGGTGTGCGCTTCGAGGTAAACCTTGCCGCCGCTAACGCCGAATTTGTACGGGTCGTTGAGGATGCGCACTTTAGTGCCCACCGGCACCATCTTCGCCAGTTCCAGCACGTTGTTGTTAAGCATGCGGAAGCAGCCATGGCTGACGCGCATGCCGATGCCGAATTTCTTGTTGGAGCCGTGGATCAGGTAACCGGGCAAGCCGAGGTTGAACTTGAACGGCCCCAGCGGGTTGTTCGGCCCCGGCGCCACGACGGTTGGCAGCGGATCGCCATCGGCCGCGTGTTCTGCGCGGATGGAAGCCGGCGGGTACCAGGCCGGGTTAGCGGTTTTGGCGGTGATGGTGGTCTGGTTGATTGGCGAACCCCAGCCCTCACGACCAATGCCCAGCGGATAGGTGTGCACCACATTTTCCCCTTTGGGGAAGTAGTACATGCGGTATTCAGCCAAGTTGATGACGATGCCTTCACGCGGGCCCGGCGGCAGCACGAAGCGCGTCGGCAGAATAATCTGCGTACCCGCACCTGGCAGCCAAGGGTCGACACCGGGGTTGGCGGCGATCATTTCCAGGTAACCCAGGTCGTTGGCCACGCCGATGTCAGCGAAGGTGTCTTCGTACTTGGCGGTGATGACCTGGACCTGGCCAATGATGTCTTCGCCCGGTGGCGGCAGCGGGAACTCCAGCGCTGCGGCCGGGCCGACCGCAAACAAGGCGGCGAGTGACAGGGAACGGGCGACTGCAGGAGCGCGCGACAACATCCGGTGATCCTTGGCTGAGTGAGCGAGTAGAGAAAAAACGCGATTGTACACGCGCGTACGCCAAGCCGGGAGGCCTAGACGCCAGGCCACATGGGCCGGTCGCCGCTGCGTTGAGCCTGCAACGTGGCATAGCAGGCGGCGCACAGGCGTTTGTCACGCAGCAGGGCTTTTTCCAGGTTTACCCACTTGGGCTGCGCTGGAAGCAAGCCGCCGCACAACGTACGGTCGGCATGCCCACTCAATTCCAACTGCCGAGCCACCAAATGCACGCGCACTTCACGGCAGGCGAACAGGTCGAGCTGCTCGTCTGGTTCGATCAGTTGGTAAGCGTGTAAAGACCAAGCGGGGCGCGGCATGCGGGGCTCCTGGAGACGGCCGCCACCTTAGCCGAAAGGTGGCGCTCGGAAAAGCCTCTCAGAGTAATGGCTTGATGGTCGGCCAGGCGTTATCCAATAGCTTGCCCTGCGCCCCTGCGGTTGGATGGATGCCGTCGGCCTGCATCAGTTCAGGCACCCCGCCCACGCCTTCAAGAAAGAACGGCACCAGCGGCAGCTTCTTCTCCGTAGCGACGTTACTGAACGCCGCCGCAAAAGCCTTGTTGTAACGCTCGCCATAGTTCGGCGGCAGACGCATGCCCAACAGCAACACTTTCGCCCCAGCCTTTTGTGACTGTTCCACCATCGACGCAAGGTTTTGTTGCAATTGCGCCGGCGGCTGGCCGCGCAGGCCATCGTTGCCACCCAGCTCGATGATCACCAGGCTCGGCTTATGCTCTGAGAGCAGCGCAGGCAGGCGCGCGAGGCCTCCGGCACTGGTGTCGCCACTGATGGAGGCGTTCACTACTTTCTGCTCAAAACCGCCCTCCTCCAGGCGCTTTTGCATCAGGTTGACCCAGCCTTGGCTGGTTTCCACGCCTAAACCGGCGCTGATACTATCGCCGACGACCAGCACCGTGCTTGCCGCCGCCCCTTGTGCCCAAAGCATTACCACCAAGGCACCCGTTACCCACCATGTACGCATTGGAATCTCCATGACTGTGAGCATTCTTACTGCGCGGAACCTTAGCAAAGTGGTTCCTAGCGCGGAAGGCGATTTGACCATCCTGCACGACCTCTCCCTCGACCTGCTGCGCGGCGATAGCCTGGCCATCGTCGGCACCTCGGGTTCAGGTAAATCCACGCTCCTAGGCCTGCTAGCCGGCCTCGACCTGCCCAGCAGCGGTGAAATCACCCTCGCCGGCAATGCCCTGAGCACCCTCGACGAAGACCAGCGCGCGCGCATTCGTGCCGAGCATGTGGGTTTTGTTTTCCAGTCGTTCCAATTGCTCGACAGCCTGAATGCACTGGAAAACGTGATGCTGCCGCTGGAGCTCGAAGGCCACCGCGATGCCCGCGAGCGTGCCCGTGCGCTGCTCGAACGCGTTGGTCTGGGCAAACGCCTGACCCACACGCCACGCCAGCTTTCCGGTGGCGAGCAGCAACGCGTGGCCATTGCCCGCGCTTTCGCGGCAGACCCGGCGGTGCTATTCGCCGACGAGCCCACCGGCAACCTCGATACCCACACGGGTGAGCACATCAGCGACTTGCTCTTCGAGCTCAACCAGGAACGCGGCACTACCCTGGTGTTGGTAACCCACGACGAACGCCTGGCGCAACGTTGCCACCGCCGTATTCGCCTGGAAGCCGGGCATATCGTGCAGACTGCGGAGGCGTGATGACCCGCCTGCCATTCACTCGCCTGCTCAGCCTGGCGGCGCGCCAACTGCGCCGCGACACCCGCGCCGGTGAACTGCGCGTGCTGTTTTTCGCCCTGGTAATCGCCGTGGCGGCCAGCACTGCCATCGGCTTTTTCAGTGCGCGCCTTAACGCGGCGATGATGCTGCGCGCTACCGAATTTCTTGGCGCCGATATGCTGCTCACCGGCAGCTCGCCGGCTACCCAAGCGCAGTTGGATGCCGGCAACCAACGCCAGCTTAAGCATGCGCAGCTCGTTGAATTCTCCAGCGTGATTGCCGCCGATGACGGTATTCAATTGGCCAGTGTTAAAGCGGTCAGCAGCACCTACCCGCTACGCGGCCAACTGAAAAGCGCGCCTGCACCCTATGGCGAAGAAACCACGGGGGGCAGCCCGCCCCCAGGTGAAGCCTGGGTAGAGGCGCGGCTGTTGGTGGCGCTGAACGTGAAGGTGGGCGATAGCGTTGACGTCGGCGCCAAGACTCTGCGCCTGAGCCGCGTGCTCACTTACGAGCCAGACCGTGCTGGCGACTTCTACAGCCTGACCCCGCGCCTGCTGATGAACCTTGATGACCTGCCAGCCACCGGCATCGTCCAGCCCGGCAGCCGCGTGCGTTACGCCGAGCTATGGACCGGCAGCGCCGAGAACTTGGAAAGCTACCGCCAGGCGCTCAAGCCGATACTGGCGGCCAACCAGAAAATCGAAGGTGCGCGCGATGCCAATCGCCAGGTGGGTGGAGCGTTGGGCCGCGCCGAGCGTTATCTGAATCTGTCCAGCTTGGCGGCAGTGTTGCTTGCCGGCGTGGCCGTGGCGTTGTGTGCTGCGCGCTTTGCCGCCAAGCGTTTCGATGCCAGCGCCCTGTTGCGTTGCCTGGGCCTGTCGCGCCGCGAAGCGCTGACTGTCTTTACCCTGCAATTGGCCATGCTCGGTCTGCTCGCCAGCGGGATCGGCGCCCTGCTCGGCTGGCTTGGGCAAGTGGGCCTGTTCCATCTGCTTGGCGGCTTGCTGCCGGCGACCGTACCTAGCGGCGGCGTAATGCCGGCGCTGGCAGGCATGGCCACAGGGTTGGTGGCACTGGCAGGTTTTGCCTTGCCACCGTTGGCAGCGCTGGGTCGGGTGCCGCCATTGCGCGTACTGCGCCGGGACTTAATGCCGGTGCCGCCGAGTTCGTGGTTGGTGTATGGCGCGGCATTGGGCGCGCTAACACTGATTATGTGGCGCTTGAGCCTCGACCTGGCCCTCACCCTCGCCCTGCTTGGCGGTGGCTTGGTGGCGGCGCTGATTCTCGGTGGCGCGTTGGTGCTGGGCCTGCAAGGGTTGCGGCGGTTACTGGCGGGTGCGCCGTTGCCGATGCGCCTGGGCCTCGGCCAATTGCTGCGTCATCCGCTGGCTGCTGCCGGGCAATCGCTGGCCTTTGGTTTGATTCTGCTGTCGATGGCGCTAATCGCCCTGCTGCGTGGCGAACTGCTGGATAACTGGCAACAGCAGTTGCCCAAAGAGGCGCCCAACTACTTCGCCCTAAACGTGCTGCCGGCTGACAAATATGGCTTCGCCGCACAACTGGCAAAAATTTCCCCGCACCCGGCACCGCTCTACCCCGTGGTGCCGGGCCGTCTGGTCGCTATCAACGGCCAAGCGGTAAAAGAGGTGGTGAGCAAAGACTCCACCGGCGACCGCGCCGTGCGCCGCGACCTTAGCCTGACGTGGTCCGCCGACCTGCCAGTGAGTAATAAGCTGGTAGCCGGCAGTTGGTGGGGCAAAGAGAAAAACGTCGAACTGCCGGGCGTTTCCATCGAAAGCAAACTGGCCGAAAGCCTGAAAGTGAAACTCGGCGACCGCCTGAGCTTCAGCGTCGGCGGGCTTAACCGCGACGCTCAGGTCACCAGCTTGCGCGAAGTCGACTGGGACACCTTCCAGCCGAACTTCTATATGGTTTTCGAACCCGGCACGTTGCAGGATCTGCCCGTCACCTACCTGACCAGCTTCTACCTGCCGCCGCAGCAAGAGCGGCAACTGGTGGAACTGTCGCGCGCCTTCCCGGCGGTAACGTTGCTGCAGATCGAAGCGATTCTGGCGCAACTGCGCAGCATCCTCGCCCAGGTGACGTTGGCGGTGGAGTACGTGCTGTTGTTCGTGCTGGCGGCTGGTTTAACCGTGCTGTTCGCCGGGCTGCAAGCCACCCTCGACGAGCGCATTCGCCAAGGTGCATTGCTGCGGGCCTTGGGCGCGGAACGCAAAGTGCTGCAACGGGCGCGCTTGGCTGAGTTTGGCGTGTTGGGTGCGGCCAGTGGTTTATTGGCGGCGTTGGGTAGCGAGCTGGTGAGCTTTCTGCTGTACCGCTTTGCCTTCGATATGGCCTGGACGCCGCATCCGTGGCTGTTGGTACTGCCGTTGATTGGCGCGTTGTTGGTAGGGTCGGCTGGGGTAATCGGCACGCGCCGCGCGCTAAATGCCAGCCCGCTTACGGTGCTGCGCGAAGGTTAACCGTAGGG
>NZ_JBBNAH010000537.1:0-10429 GCF_037994325.1 Pseudomonas sp. | reverse complement strand
CATCTACCTCGATGTACCCGCGCAGCTAAGCATCCTCGACCCGCTGTGGCAGCGCCGTATTCATCTGGCCAGCAGCGGCTCGCGCTCAGCCGTGGTGTGGAACCCGTGGATCGACAAAGCCCAACGCCTGAGCCAATTCGCCGACGACGCCTGGCCGGGCATGTTGTGCATTGAAACCGCCAATGTGATGGACGATATCGTCACCCTCGCGCCGGGCGCACAGCACAGCATGGCCGTCAGCCTTTGGAGTGAACGTACGTAGGTTGGGCCGGCCCGTTTTGCGCTTCGCTGATCACCGAACGCGCAGCGACCCAACCAACGCCTCCCGCATCAGATTTCACGCTTTGCATAGTGGCCCCTTGCCAATCCGCAGCCGCTGTATTGCAATGCGCCATCGCGTACGCCGTCTTGGGTTAACCCCATGCTTCAACACTTCAGCAGCTCAGCCGGCAAAAACGGCCTGGAAGAAACCGGCAAACGCTCGCTGATGCGCCTGATTTTGGCCAGTTCCTCGCTGACTATCGGCTTTTTCTCTGCTCTGCAATTTTCCGCCGGCAACCTCGCCCTGGCCTGCTTTGAACTCACTGCGTGCATCGTGCTGGCCTGGGGCGCGTGGAAGATTGTCAGTGCGCGCAACCTGGTGCCGTGGATTTATCTCTTCCTGCTGCCGACCTTCTGCTTTGTGCTGTACATCATCGTTATGCCGCAAGCCTCGGCCACGGCGTTTGTCTGGGTGTACGTGATTCCGTTGCTGTCTTATCTGCTGCTTGGCCGTGCTCGCGGCTTTCTGCTGACCGCACCGTTCGTGCTGGCGTCGGTGCTGCTGTATTTCGATAAGTACCCGTTGCCCAGTCACTCTGCCGCGTTGATGGACGTGTTTAACGCGGTGTTTTGCGGCGTGCTGATCATGGTGTTTGTGCACCTGTACGAAACCCGCCGCGCTGCCGCCTACGACCAGCTTGAGCGCCAGGCGCAAACCGATGCCCTCACCGGCGTAGCCAGCCGTGGCAGTTTTCAGCAGGGCCTGGAACGCAGCATTTTGGAGGCCGAACGCAGCGGTTTGCCGTTGGTGCTGGTGATCATGGATATCGACCACTTCAAGCAGGTGAATGACAGCTGGGGCCACGATGGGGGCGATGAGGCGCTTAAACACATTTGCGCTGGCCTGCTGTTGCGCTTGCGGGTAACCGACAGTTTGGGGCGCCTCGGCGGTGAAGAGTTTGGTCTGATCCTGCACAACACCGACCTGGCTAGCGCCACTCCGCTGGTGGAAACCCTGCGCCAGCAGATTGCAGCGAACCCGCTGACGTACGGCGGCCAGCGTATTTCACTGTCGGCCACGTTCGGCTTGGCCGAATGGCCCGCCGACGGCCACAACGCCAGCGACCTGTACCGCTGTGCCGATCGGCGTCTGTACCAGGGCAAAGCACAGGGCCGTAATCGCCTGGTGGCGTACACCGAGCCTATCGCTGGCCAGTAGCGGCACCCTGCCAAAGGCGCATCGGCTTTGTCGGCAATTTCCGACACACTAGGGGCAATCTGGCACACCTAGAACAAGAAGCCGCCCATGCAGATTGATGAAGAACTGACTCTGAAGAAGCTGGAAACCTTTCTGGCCTTTATGCGTACCGGCAACCTGAGCCGCGCGGCAGCAGAACTGAATACCAGCAACGTCAGCGTGCACCGCGCCATTCACTCCCTGGAAAGCGCCCTGCGCTGCCCCTTGTTCAAACACGAAGGGCGCAACCTGACGCCGCTGGAAAGCGCCTATGTGCTGGAAGAGCGCGGCCAGAAATTGATTCAGGAACTGCTCGAAACCGTACGCCTGACCCGCGAAGCCGCTGGCTTTTCTGCGGAGCGTTTCAAGCTCGGTTCGCTGTATTCGCTGACGGTGAAAACCGTGCCGCAACTGATCATGGGCCTGAAACTGCGGCGCAGCGAGTTGAATATCGACCTGACGCTGGGCTCTAACGTCGACCTGTTCTATCGCCTGAAAAACATGGAGTTGGATGCCATTCTGGTATCCCTGGACGAAGGCGTCAGCGACCCGGATTGCGAGCAACTGCCGCTGTTTGCCGACGATATCTTTCTTGCCGTACCCAACGACTCGCCCTTTGCCAGCCAACCCGAAGTGGACCTGGCGGACCTGCGCGAATCGACCTTTATTACCCTGACCCAAGGCTTTGCCACCCACCGCGATGGGGGCCGGGTATTTGAGCAAGCGGGGTTTGAACCCAAGGTGGCGATGCAGGTTAATGACATCTTTACCCTGCTGAGCATGGTCAGTTCTGGCGTAGGTTATGCGCTGCTGCCGGGGCGTATTGCGGCGGTGTATGAGAACCGCGTGAAGCTGATCTCGCTGCAAGCCCGTTACCGTCTGCAGCAACACATTGGCGTGGTGTTTCTCAAAGCCAAAGAGCGCGACCCTAACCTGCTCGCGCTCCTGGCCGAATGCCGCATGTACAGCCTCAGGCAGGACGCCTGAGGCGTAAAGCCCGGTGCTTAACCGACCAACCCGCGTACACAGAAATACAGCAGCGATGGGCCAAGCAGGCAACCCAGGCCGGTGTGGAAGGTGGCGGTTAGCGCGCCGTACGGCACCAGGCGCCGGTCCGTGGCCGCCAGGCCTGCGGTTACGCCGCTGACGGTGCCCGCCAGGCCACCAAAGACCATGGCCGAGCGCGGGTTATCCAAGCCCAGAAAGCGCGCCGACACCGGGGTGAACACCATCACCAGAATCGCCTTGATCAGGCCGGCAGCGATGGACAACGCCATCACATCAGAGCTGGCGCCAATTGCCGCACCGGTTACCGGGCCAACGATATAGGTCACCGCGCCGGCGCCGATGGTGGTCATGCTGATCGCATCGCGGTAGCCAAAAGCCCAAGCCACCGAAGCGCCGACAATAAACGGCAGCACCGTGCCAAGCAGTAAGGCGACCACCCCGATCATGCCGGCTTTGCGCGCCTCTGTGGCTTGCACTTCAAAGGCGGTGGCAACAATGGCGAAGTCGCGCAACATGGCACCGCCCATCAGGCCGATACCGGAAAACAGGGCGACGTCAGCCAAGCCTTTTTGCCCACCGGTCATGGTGCCGCCCACCCAGGCGAGGATCAGGCCAATCACAATAGCAATGGCCGAGCCATGCACACGGCCGAAGGTCAGGTATTTGGAGAAGATGATCGACAGCCACATGATCGCGCCGACGGCGGCAAAGGCGGTGATCAGGCCGTTGTGTTCCAGGCCTTTTTCGATGATGTCCCACATATCAGCGACCTCCTGCCGGGCTTGGGGCAATGCCGCTTAGCGCAGGGTCATCCGGCAGTGGTTCACCTTTGTTGGTGCGGCTGATCAGGGCAATGGTGCAACCGCACAGCAGCACCGAACCGACTGCCGCGAGCAACGCCACCGGGCCGCCATGCAGCGCCGCGACCACGTTTTGCTGGGCCGCCATGGCCACCACCACGGGGATATACATCGCCCCCCAGAAGCCCACACCCAGCTCGCATTCTTTGCTCATGCCGCCTTCGCGCTGCATATAAAGCCGCGCGCAAATCAGCAGAATCATGGCGATACCGACACCGCCAACATTGGATTTAACGCCCAGCAGCACGCCGAGGAAGTCGCCGATGATGACACCGGCCAGCGTGCAGATGGCCAGCAAGGCCACGCCATAAATAATCATGTTGTTGTCCTCATTACACAAAGTCGAAGTTGTTGTTTTTGTGCTTCGAAACGCGGGTGTCAGGAACGCAGACTCACCTCCTGACGCAGCAAGGCGTCCAGCGTATCCAAACGGGCGCCCTGAAAGGCGATCACCGTTCCTTGAACAAATACCCGTCGAGCCAGGGTGCTCAGCACCGCGCCCGGCGGCAGTTCAATCTGTAGGCGCACACCGCGCTCGTAGGCGGTTTGCAAGGTGCTGTGCCAGTCGACGATGCGGCACATATTGCCGGCCAGGTCGTCGCGCAGCCGCTCCGGGTCGGCGATCAGTCGTGCGGAGCTGCCGCTTAGGTAGTGGATGGCGGGACGCTGCATGGGCACCTGGGCAAACGCCTGTTGCAGCTGCCAGGCCGGTTCGGCCAGCAGCGGGCAATGGGACGGCACGCTGACCGCCAGGGGCTTGGCCAAACCAGCGCCGCTGGCACGTGCCCGCTCAGCCACCGCCGCCATGGCGCTGTGACTGCCAGCGATCACCACTTGGTTTGGCGCGTTGATATTGGCCAGGTACACCGGCAACGCTGGGCTGTTGACCTGCGCCAGCAGTGTTTCAACCGTGCCCAGATCAAGGCCGACAATGGCGGTCATGCCGTAACCACTGGGGTAGGCGTTTTGCATCAGCTCACCGCGCAGCGCCACCAAGCGCAGCGCATCGGCAAACGACAGCGCGCCGGCCACCACGGCCGCGGCGTAGGCGCCGATGGACAGACCGGCGACGTAATCGGGGGCGGCGTTGCGCGCGATCAACAGTTGCGCGCAGGCCACACCGGCAATCAGTAAACACAGCTGCACGGCACGGGTGGAGCGCAGCGCCTCGCTGGAGTCCAGCGCCAGCACCTCTTCATCCAGTACCTCGCAGGCCTGTTGCAGGTGCAGGCGCACCAGCGGCTCGTCAGGCAACTGATGAAGCATGCCTGGCTGTTGCGCGCCCTGGCCCGGGAATGCCAGCAGGCTGCTCATACCAAGGCCTCCAGTACCGACCAGGGGTCGAGCACCAAGGCGGCGCCGCCGGTGCTTTTCAGCAGCACACGGCGCGACGGCCCGGCCCACTCGCGCAAGGCAACGGCGCCGTTGGGGGTTTCCAGCTGCATATCCACCCGGCAGCAGGCGCCATCCACCACCTTGAGCCAGTTGCGCGCTTCTTCGCGGCTTAGCGGTGTGGGCGTGCGCAAGAGCAGGTCGAGGTCGCTGTCGCGATGCAGCACGGCAACGCCACTGGCCAATTCAAAGCCCACGCCCCCGGTCACCCCCCAGCTCAGCAGTTGCCGATCGAGTAGCGGTTGCAGCTCTAGCAACGCACGCACTGCGGGCCAATCCACCTGCATCGGTTGCCGTGCTGCCTGCTCCGGGCTCATGCGCTGGGTGATAGCGGCCACACGCATCTGCGTGGCCAAGCGTTGCTCACGGCGGCTTCCACGCACACCCACGGCCACCCAGCCCTCGGCCAACTGTTGCCGACGCACCACCACAGGCTGGCCCATGGCAAGAGCGGCGTGCGCCCAAGCCGGGGCTGGCGTTGGCAAGTGCTGCGGGGCCATACCCCAGAGCAAGTCGTGGGGCAGAAGCGGTGCGTGGTTAGTCGTGTTCATTTCACCCTCCTGCTCTGCTGGTGTTGCCGTGTTGCGCCGCTTCCCCCAACCCTCTCGCTGGCCTTTGCCACAGAGCCACCCGTGCTGCATGCGGTGCCATAACGAAACCGCTTGGCTCTGGGTAAACGCCCCATCCATGACGAGAGGGCTGGGGTGAAGCGGCGCCTCGGTTCAGGCGCTTTTAGCGACGGCCCTTACCACTGCTCGCGCAGCATCTGCCGCACTTGCGACGAGGCGTGGCGGTTGGCTGCGCCCAGGCGCCCACGCAAATCGGTGCTGTCGCCAATATCGGCCAGCGCCTGCTGCAAGCACTCACGCACGGCGGTCAGGTCAGCCACATCGGGTTGTTCAATGTGCTGCACCGCCAGGCTTTTCCACAGCAAACCCAAGGAGGCGTAGTTCTCCAGGTCATAGGCCATGGGCGGCACGCTGGCGGCCAAGGCTTCCAGCTCGTCGACGCTACGCAAGGTAATCCGCGCGGCGGCGGCCTTGCCCATGGCATGCACCATCACCCCAGGGTCGCGCAGGGCGATCAGCCGCTGCGCCTGGTAGCCGTGGGCGAGAAACGCGCCAGACATGGCTTTGCCCACCAACAAGGCTAATGACGGGTGCCCGGCCAAACGCGCGCGGGCATAGCTGTCCACAGCACTAGCCAAGGCTTGGTGAATGCCCAGCGCTTCTTCGCGGCGTCCGTAGGCTTGGCTGGGCACATCGACCACCGCTACCAGCACGCGCTTTTGCGCCAGGTGCTGATCGGCCTCGATGGCCTCGTCCACGGCCTTGGCCAAGCCCCAGCCTTCCAACAGCCCGACTTCGCCGCTGCGGGCGCGGGGGAAGGGATTGTTAGCGTCCGGCACCACGGCAATAAAGCGTGCGGGGCGATTGCCCAGTTCGCCGTCAATGACCTGTACCGAGGCCGGGTAGCCGGCTTGCGCGGTGCCACCGGCCAGGCCCTGCAGCCAGTTCAAACCCCGTGTGCTGGTCATGGTTTAACTCCTTGATAAAGGTCGCGCACAGCGGCGGCATCAAGCTGCTCGGCGGTATTGGCCTGGCTCAGGCGCTGCAAAAACCAGGCATGTTGGCGGCTACGCTGTTGCGTGTTACTGCCACGGGCAAACAGCCCGCGCAGCTGGTTAGCGATGCTGTCGATATCGTCTGCCACATAGGCGTCGACCAAGCCGCTGGCGAAACGCTGCTCGCCGCCGGTCAGGCTCCAGATAAAGGGGCGGTCGCGGGAGTCGTATTCGTCGATGCCGGCTTCCTGTTCGATCACCTGCGGGCCGTTGAGGCCCAGACGCGCTTCCTGGGTGACCAGCAAGTAACTGCACAAGGCCGCCGCAATCGACATACCGCCAAAACAGCCCACCGGGCCGGCGACCACGCCAATGACTGGCTGGTACTGACGCAGCTCGACAATCGCCGCCTGAATATCGGCAATCGCGGCCAAACCGAGGTTGGCTTCTTGCAACCGCACGCCGCCGGTCTCCAGCAACAGCACGGCGCGGGTGGCGATACCGTTGCGGTTATCTTCAGCGGCCAGTTCCAGCAGGCCGGCGATTTTTGCCCCGCCGACTTCACCCATGCTGCCGCCCTGAAACGCGCCTTCAATGGCGGCGATCACCGTCGGTTGGCCGTCCAGGGTGCCCTTGCCGACCACCACGCCGTCATCGGCCTGGGGCACGATGCCTTGCTTGGGCAGCCAGGGCGAAACCACGCGGTCAAAGGGGCCGAGTAATTCACGAAAGCTGCCGGCGTCGAGCAAGGCCTTGGCCCGTTGGCGCGCACCCAGTTCCACAAAACTGCGGTTGTTGAGTAGGCGGGTGACGTCGCTGCTCGTCTCGTTGCTGAAGGCTGCCTCAGTCATGGGCCACCTCCTCAAGCGCCTGCTCCAGGCGCAAGCGCACCACGCCCGGTGAGGCGCCGAAATCGTGAATATCAACCTGCAAAGCCGGTGGCAGCTTCTCGCTGAACATCCGCTCAAACAGGTGCTGCCAACGGCTGCTGCTGCCATTTACCGAGGTCACCACCTGGATCGACAGCTTGCCGGCCAGACCGGGTTCGAGCAGCACTTCCAGATCGCCAGAGCCGACACACCCGACCAGGGCGCGGCCACGGGCCGGTTGCCCGGCGGGGAATTCAAAAGACAGGGTTTCCATGGTTCAGAAGCTCCCGGTTTGAGCGCTTGCGCGGTCGATAAAAAGACAGGCAGCGAGCAAATCCGCAGCGCCACCCGGCGAGGCATTGAGCCCCAACAAATTCTGTTCCAGCAGGCGCAGCTGGCGCCGGCCATCGAGGCTGGCGCTGCCACCGTTATCCAGTACCGCCTGGGCGCCCGCCTGCATGGCATTCAAGCCCTCCAGCCCAGCGCGCCAGAGCACGCAGGTGTCACTGAGGTTGGCCATAATCGCCAGCAGCGCATCAAGGCGGGCGTTCTGCTCGCCACTGTCGGCGGCGCGACTGCGCTGCAGTTGCGGCAGGCCATGCAGCATCACCGCCGGAAAGCCCAGCTGGGCTTCTTCGCGGGCACCGCGGGCGCCGTAGCGCTGCGCAACATGGGCACCGTGACTAGCCGGGCGCGGCGCGAAACGGTCGTCTAACAACGCCAGGCGTGCTGCCCGTAGCGTGAGCGCACCGGCGCTGCACTGCTGGGGTTGCAGGGCGGCTGCGGCGACCAACAGGCCAATGGCCCAAATCGCGCCGCGGTGGGTATTGATCCCGCCGGTGGTGCGCAGCATGGCGACCTCGCCGTCGCGGCCAATACGGCCGAGGGCTTCACGCAGCGGTAGGCAGACCTCACCGGCCTGCTGCGCCGCTTCGGCCATTTCTTTAAACATCGGCCACAGGGCCAGCGCCGAGGCATGCATCAAGCCCAGGTGCAGGTCGCTATGGGCACCGCTGCCACGGCGGTCGACCAGCGCCGGCTTGGGCGACAGATCGGCTTCATCAATCAGGGCATCAACGGCCAGGTCAGCCAATTGCTCGGCCAGGCTCAGGGTGCTGTGTTGGGCAAGACGTGCGTTCATTACCAGCTCCTGAATTTGGCCGGCGGGTTGTACAAGCCACCGGACCAGGTGACCAACTCGGCAATGCTTTTCGCCGCCAGCAGTTCACGGCTGGCGTCGGTACGGCGAATGCCCAGGTCTTCCGGCAGGGCGATAAGCCCTTCGCGGCGCATGCGCGCGGTGTCTTTGGGGTTGTGGCGCAGGCCGATGGCGGTAACGCCTGCCACGGCGGCGATCATCGCGCGGCGCTCCTCCAGGCTGCGGGCCTTGTACAGGTAGGCGATGCCTTCTTCGGTGAGCAGGTGGGTGACGTCGTCGCCGTAAATCATGATCGGCGCCAGCGGCATGCCGCTTTTCTTTGCCACGTCGATGGCGTCGAGGGTTTCCACAAAGGTCGGTTTGCCGCCTTCCTGGTAGGTTTCCACCATCTGCACCACCAGCTTTTTGCCGCGCTCCAGCATCGGCACGTCGCCGCTGCCATCGGCCTGGCGCATGTCCAGCCAGGCGGGGGTTGGATGGCGCCGGCCACGGGGGTCGTGGCCCATGTTCGGCGCCCCACCAAAACCGGCCAGGCGGCCACGGGTGACGGTGGAAGAGTGGCCGTCACCGTCAACCTGCAAGGTGGCGCCAATAAACAGGTCGACCGCGTACTGCCCAGCCAACTGACACATCATGCGGTTGGAACGCATGGAGCCATCGCGCCCGGTAAAAAACACGTCCGGACGCTGGGCGATATAGCCCTCCATGCCCAACTCGGTGCCAAAGCAATGCACGCTTTGCACCCAGCCGGTCTCGATGGCGGGAATCAACGTCGGGTGGGGATTGAGGGTCCAGTTGCGGCAGATTTTGCCCTTTAGGCCGAGGGACTCGCCGTAGGTGGGCAAGATCAGCTCAATGGCGGCGGTGTTAAAACCAATGCCATGGTTAAGCGACTGCACATTGTGTTTTTCGTAGATGCCACGAATGGCCATCATCGCCATCAGCACATGCACGGGCTTGATATGCCGTGGGTCGCGGGTAAACAGCGGCTCGATATAAAACGGCTTGTCCGCCACCACCACAAAGTCGACCCACGAGGCTGGAATATCCACGCGCGGCAGGTCGCTGACGTCATCCACCAGCTCATTGACCTGCACAATCACAATGCCGTCGCTAAACGCCGTGGGTTCCACCAGCGCGGGGGTGTCTTCGGTGCTGGGGCCGGTGTAGATATTGCCGTGGCGGTCGGCCATAAAACCGGCGACCAAGGCCACGTTGGGGATCAGGTCCACCAGCAGGCGTGAATACAGTTCGATATAGGTGTGGATGGCGCCCACTTCGAGCAGCCCGTCTTCAAGCAACTGGCTGATGCGCAGGCTTTGCGGGCCAGCAAAGGAGAAGTCGAGCTTGCGCGCAATGCCGCGCTCGAACAGATCCAAATGCTCGGCGCGGCTCACGCTGGGCATGATCATATGCAGGTCGTGCAAACGGCTGGGGTCGGCCTTGGCCAGGGAGCGCGAGAGAAAATCTGCCTGCTTCTGGTTGTTGCCCTCGAGTACCACGCGATCGCCAGGGGCGATCAAGGCCTCAAGCGCAGCGACGATTTTGTCGCTGGGCAAAACCACGCCATCGGCGAGGGTGCGCACCTGGTCAACACGCCGTGCTTTTTCAGCACGACGGCGCGACCACTGCGGCGGTGGGGAGATTGTTGTTGTCATGATAGGTCCACGATTTCCGCTGTCGTGGAGCTACCTTAGGGACGCGCGCCAGCACCATCAATCAAGCCCGGCGACTCATCGTTACGCTCAGGTTAACGAACTAGCCCAAGGCGGTATCCAAGAACATCATCACCGCAAACCCCGCCATCAAGCCCAATGTAGCCGGGGTTTGGTGGCCATTGCGGTGGGTTTCCGGGATCACTTCATGGGACACCACAAAAATCATCGCACCGGCCGCCAGGCCCATGCTGATCGGGTAGGCCAAGGCAAAGCCGCTGGATACACCAATACCAATCAGCGCGCCCAAGGGCTCCATGGCGCCGCTGAGAATCGCCAATACGGCCGCTTTTAACGGCGACATACCGGTCGCACGCAACGCCAAGGCGACGGCCAGACCTTCGGGAATATCTTGAATAGCGAT
>NZ_JBBNAH010000536.1:0-7853 GCF_037994325.1 Pseudomonas sp. | reverse complement strand
CCGCAACCCGGTCGGACAGGCGCTGGCCAAAGGTGGAGGCATCGTCGGCGGCATCGGCAGCATCACGGCTGACCGGGCGGTGGTCGGTCATATGCTCCAGTACATTCACTTCTTCGGGGTCGAGGTCGGAACGGGTTTTGCCGAGAAAGCGCGTGGCCAAGTGGTCCAGGGATTTTTGTTGGCTGCCATACGAAATATCCGTCGCGAGAGTGAAGTGAGGGTCGGAACCTTATGCTCTTGTCGTAGCTAAATGGCCAGCCGACGCCGCGGTTAGATTGGCCCGTTCAGGCCGAGTTCAGTTGCCGGCTGAGTGCTTTTTTACCGCTAAGCCAGGCGCCGTCGGCTTCAATTGCGTGTTCTGAGCCTAAGCGCACACGCGGCCTGCCGGGCAAAGCGCCAAGTCGGATGCAATTTGCCCCGTGCTCCGCTAGGATTAGCCCCACTTCTTGCCCCCCTGCTGCGACGGTTTTCAATGAGTTATCAGGTTCTTGCACGTAAATGGCGTCCGCGCTCGTTCCGCGAAATGGTCGGCCAGACCCATGTGCTCAAGGCTCTGATCAACGCCCTCGACAGCCAACGCCTGCACCATGCCTATCTGTTTACCGGTACCCGCGGCGTGGGTAAAACCACCATCGCGCGCATCATCGCCAAGTGCCTGAACTGCGAAACCGGCATCAGCTCGACGCCCTGTGGCGTGTGCTCTATTTGCAAAGAAATCGATGACGGTCGTTTTATCGACCTGATCGAAGTCGACGCCGCCAGCCGCACCAAGGTGGAAGACACCCGCGAATTGCTGGATAACGTGCAATACGCGCCAAGCCGCGGGCGCTTCAAGGTCTACCTGATCGACGAAGTGCACATGTTGTCTTCGCACTCGTTTAACGCCTTGCTGAAAACCCTCGAAGAGCCGCCACCCCACGTTAAGTTTCTGCTGGCGACCACCGATCCGCAGAAGCTGCCAGTCACCATTCTTTCCCGCTGCCTGCAGTTCTCGCTGAAGAACATGCCGCCTGAGCGAGTGGTCGAGCATTTGACCCATGTGTTGGGTGTTGAGCAGGTGCCGTTCGAAGAGGACGCCTTGTGGCTGCTGGGCCGCGCCGCCGATGGGTCGATGCGCGATGCCATGAGCCTCACCGACCAGGCCATCGCCTTTGGTGAAGGCAAAGTGTTGGCCGCCGATGTGCGCGCCATGCTGGGCACCCTCGACCACGGCCAGGTGTATGGCGTGCTGCATGCATTGCTGGAAGGTGATGCGCGCGGGTTGATCGAAGCGGTACGTCATTTGGCCGAGCAAGGCCCGGATTGGGCCGGCGTGCTGGCGGAAATTCTCAATGTGCTGCACCGCGTGGCTATCGCCCAGGCCTTGCCGGACGCGGTGGACAACGGCCAGGGCGACCGTGATCGCGTGTTGGCCTTGGCTGAGGCGTTGCCGGCCGAAGACGTGCAGTTTTATTACCAAATGGGTTTGATAGGCCGCCGCGATTTGCCGTTGGCGCCGGACCCGCGCGGTGGCTTCGAGATGGTGCTGCTGCGCATGTTGGCCTTCCGCCCTGCGGATACGGGCGATGCGCCCAGGGTGGCGCTAAAGCCACTCGGGATTAGCCAGGCCACTGCTGATCCCCGACCCAACCCAGTGGCCGGCACAGCTATGGCTGCGCCGGTCGCAACTGTTGCCGTGCCAGCGCCTGTTGCGCCGTCCGCGCCAGTTCCAGCTGCGGTTGTTGAAGCGCCAGTTGTTGTGCCAGAACCTGTGGTGGTGCCTGAACCCTTGCCAGTGGTTGAGGCGGTCGCGCCAGTTGCCGCGCCGGCCATCGACTTGCCCTGGGAAGAGCCCAAGCCAGTCGCCGCTGAGCCGGTGGCAGTGGCGGCGGTTAGCGCCGAAGCGGCCGTTGTTGAGTCGAGCGAAGTTCAAGCGACTGTCGCCGAACCCTTTGTTGAAGCACCCATCGCTGACGTCGCCGTTACGTCTGAGCCGCTGCCGGAGCCGGTGGCGGAGGTCAGCGCTGTCGAAGCGGTGGTTGAGAGTGACGACGATGAGCCGCCGCTGGGTGATGACGACTATTACGTTGCCGAAGGCGAGACCGATGCGTATCTCGACGCCCTGGACGCCATGGGTATCGACACCACGCCTGCCGCCGAGCCTGAGCCATTACCCGCCGCCAAACCGGCCACCGGCCTGGCCGCTGAATGGCTCGACCTGTTCCCACGCTTAGGCATTACCGGCCTGACCGGCAGCATCGCCGCTAACTGCAGCCTGGTGGCCGTGGACGGCGACACCTGGACCCTGCACCTGGACCCAGGCCAAAGCGCACTCTTTAACGCCACCCAGCAGCGCCGCTTGAACGACGCGCTAGACGCCTACCACAAGCGCCCGATCAAGCTTGAAATCGAACTGCGCAAGCCCGAACAGGAAACCCCTGCGCAAGCGGCTTCGCGCAAACGTGCCGACCGCCAGCGTTCGGCCGAAGTCTCGATTCATGATGACCCGCTGGTACAGCAAATGATTCAGCAGTTCGCCGCGGTTATCCGCGACGGTACGATTGAGCCGGTCGAAGCCCCCGTGGCGTCCTAAGCTGGCATTTTTCAACTTAACGACTTGAGGTGATCCCCATGATGAAAGGTGGCATGGCCGGCCTGATGAAGCAGGCGCAGCAGATGCAAGAAAAAATGGCCAAGATGCAGGAAGAACTGGCCAACGCCGAAGTGACCGGCCAATCCGGCGCCGGCCTGGTAAGCGTGGTGATGACGGGCCGTCACGACGTTAAACGCATCACCCTCGACGACAGCCTGATGCAAGAAGACAAAGAAGTGCTGGAAGACCTGATTGCTGCTGCGGTGAATGATGCTGTGCGCAAAGTTGAGGCCAGCAGCCAGGAAAAAATGGGCGGCATGACCGCGGGTATGCAGTTGCCACCGGGCTTCAAGATGCCTTTCTAAGTAGCGTATCGGTGCGCACAGCACACCCTACGGAGTCTGTAGGGTGTGCTGTGCGGACCAAACGATCTGCAAGCTTGCACGATTGATCCACCCCCACGTTCCCGGATTTCCCCACCATGAGCTTTAGCCCGCTAATCCGCCAACTGATCGATTCCCTGCGCATTTTGCCGGGGGTAGGGCAGAAGACTGCGCAGCGTATGGCCTTGCAAATGCTCGAGCGCGACCGCAGCGGCGCCCTGCGTTTGGCCCAGGCGCTAACGCAAGCGATGGAGGGTGTGGGGCATTGCCAGCAATGCCGCACCTTGAGTGAGGACGCGGTGTGCCAAACCTGCCTCGACCCCCGTCGCGACGACAGCGTGCTGTGCGTGGTGGAAGGGCCAATGGACGTGAACGCGGTGGAGCAAACCGGCTTTCGCGGGCGCTATTTTGTGCTCAAGGGACATTTGTCGCCGCTCGATGGGCTGGGCCCGGAAGCGATTGGCGTGCCGGAGCTGTTGGCGCGAATCGAGGCGGGTAATTTCGCCGAAGTGATTCTGGCCACCAACCCCACCGTGGAAGGCGAAGCCACGGCGCACTATGTCGCTCAACTGATCAGCAATAAAGGCTTGATTGCCTCGCGCATCGCCCATGGCATGCCGCTGGGCGGCGAGCTGGAATTGGTCGATGGCGGCACCCTGGCGCACGCGCTGGCGGGGCGTCGGCCGATCAATCTGTAGCGGGCTACCATCCAGACAGCACAGCCTTCTACCCTTTATCGGCGCAAAAAGGTGTGCACAAATGCCGACTAGACTGTCCGAACTTGACCACCGCGAAGGGTATTCGCTATCCATTTCCAAGGAGCACGTCATGTTTGAACCAGGCCATTTGCACCTCGCCAATCTTCCAGGTCTGCCCGGCCAAGCGGAATTTTCCATCGACCTTTACTACGACGTGCGCCAAGACCCCGAGCAGGGTTCGGTGATGCATTTTCGTATGACCGGGGAAGTGAACGGCAGCACCTTTGAAGAAGAGTTTGAAATGCGCCGCGATGTAGCGTTTAACTTTGCCAGCGTGGCCACCCGCATCGCTGCCAAACATGGGTTAAATCCACGCTTAGGGCCGGTGGTGCGCGACCACAAAGAATACGACCTGATGTTTGAAGACATCCGCGAAAAGCTGCATGCCCATTCGGGCGAGCCGGTGGATTTGGATGCGATGCTTAAGCGCGATTTCTGACTGAACAGCGTGCTTGCTTGTCAGCTTATCCCGCGTGCAGGCGGCGTCCCGACGATTCGCCATCGATTGTTTACCTAAGCTGTTACTCCATCGCCCCTGGATTCCCGCCTGCGCGGGAATGACGGTAACTCCCGGGGGCCCAGATTCTCCCAGCGAGTTGGCCCTCGAAGCACTACTGCGCGGCAACGCCGCCCCTTGGATTCCCGCTTTCGCGGCAGTGACGGTAACCCCGTCGTCCCCGCGCAGGCGGGGACCCAGAATCTGCAGTCGGACGGGGCCTAAAGCATTACCACCGGGTAATGCCAGTACCTGGATGCTCGCCCTCGCGGAAATGACGCAGGTTTTCAAGATCCGCTGCTTGCAAGGTTAAGATGGCCGCTTTCTGCCGCCATTCCTCTCTGGCATTGGAGCCTCTAATGAACGCCCCTCTTCCTTCTATCGCTTTTGCTGGCATCGGCCTGATGGGCTTGCCTATGTGCCAGCGTTTGTTAGCTGCCGGTTACCCGCTGACTGTGTGGAACCGCTCCCCGGATAAATGTGCGTCGTTGGTGGCCGCTGGCGCCCGCCAGGTGTCCACTCCGGCAGAGCTCTGCGCCACGGCTGATGTGGTGATGCTTTGCCTGGCCGACACCCGTGTGGTGCGCAAGGTGGTGTTTGGTGAAGGCGGTGTGGTGGAGGGGGCGAGAGCTGGCCAATTGTTGGTCGACTTTTCCAGCCTGGAACCGGCCGCGACCCGCGAAATGGCCGCCGAGTTGGAAAGCCGCACGGGCATGCATTGGCTGGATACGCCGGTATCCGGCGGTGTAGCCGGTGCGCAGAGCGGCACGTTGGCGATTATGGCCGGGGGGCGTGAGGACGATGTTGAGCAAGTAAGACCGATCCTAATGCACCTGGGCCAACGGCTGACGCGCATGGGCGCAGTGGGCGCCGGGCAGGTGACGAAGGTGTGTAATCAGATGATCGTTGCCTGCAATGCGCTGGTGATTGCTGAAGTGGTGGCTCTGGCAGAAAAGTCAGGTGTCGATGCCAGCCTGCTGGCGCCGGCGTTGGCCGGTGGTTTTGCCGATTCCAAGCCGCTGCAGATCCTCGCGCCGCAGATGGCTGAGAGCCATTTCGAGCCGATCAAATGGCATGTGCGCACCTTACTTAAAGACCTCGATACCGCCGTGAAGCTGGCGCGTGAACATGACTCTAGTACGCCGCTCAGTGCCCTGGCCGCGCAACTCATGCGCTTGCATGGCAGTAACATTGGCAACCTTGAATGTGACCCCGCCACCCTGATCGAGTTGTACCGGGAGAAGCACTAATGAAGGTTGTCGCTAATATTTCCCTGCTGTTTACCGAGCTGCCATTGCTACAGCGCATTGTTGCCGCTGCTGCTGCAGGCTTTTCGGCGGTTGAGGTGCAGTACCCTTACGAGGTGCCGGCCGTTCAGTTTAAACAGGCGCTTGAAGCGGCGGGCCTGCCACTTGTGCTGCTGAATATTGCCGCGCCCGATTTGGCTGGCGGTGGCCCGGGTTTGGCGGCTGTGCCAGCGCGTCAGGCTGAGTTCGACCAGGCCTTGCAAGAGGCACTGACCTACGCCGCCATGGTCCGCCCACGCTTCGTCAACGTGCTGCCGGGGCGCTTGGCGCAGGGCGTTAGCCGCGAGCAGGCGCTAGCCACCTTGGTCGCCAATGTGCGCAAGGCTGCCGACGAGTTTCAGCTGTTGGGTATCAAGGTGCTAAGCGAGGCGATCAATCCGCTGGATATGCCAGGCTTTTTGATCAATACGCCGGCGCATCTGTTGGAGCTGATTGCGGCGGTCGACCACGACAACTTCGCGGCGCAGCTGGACTTTTACCATATGGCCCGGCAGGGCTTGGATCTACCCGAAGTGATCGCCGCCTTGGCGGGCAAGATCGGTCATGTGCAGTTTGCTGACTGCCCCGGCCGGCATCAGCCAGGCACCGGGGCTATCGATTTTGTTGCCGCTCTACAGACTCTGCAAAAGGCCGATTACAGCGGCTGGTTGGCCGCCGAATATCGGCCTAACGCCAGTACCCAGGAATCCCTGGGTTGGTTGGCGCAGTGGCGCGCTGCCGGCTTGCTTAGTCCTCAGTAGCGCTGTCGAGGCGCCAGTAGCCAGCGGCCTTGAGGAAGTCTTCGTTAACGCCGAAGTCATCCAACAGCACCCGGCGAATACGTCGTGAAGTCGCCGACTCGGTGGCGATCCAGGTGTACAGCGAGCCACTTGGCAAGGTGATGCCTTTCACCGCGCTGAGCAGGTCTTGCCCGGCTTCACGGTGCAGCCATTGCACCTCGACAGTGGCCGCGCTGTGCAGCGTCTGTTGTTCCGCTGCGTTGGCTACTTCGATCAAGGCCAGCACTTGGCGATTGGCCGGCAGTTCTTCTAAACGCCGAGCAATGGCAGGCAGGGCGGTTTCATCGCCGATCAGCAGGTAGCTGTCGAACATATCCGGCACGATCATCGACCCCCGCGGGCCGCCGGCGTAAAGGTATTGGCCGGGTGCCGCTTGTTCCGCCCAGGTGGAGGCGGGGCCATCGCCGTGCAGCACAAAGTCGATGTCCAGCTCGCCCAACGCGGCATCGTAACGGCGTGGCGTGTAATCGCGCATCGCCGGCTTTGGGCCGTCGCTGTCGCCACCAAATTTCATTGTCTCCAGCGCTGCTTGTTGCTCGGCATTTTCGGCGAAGAACAGCTTGATATGGTCGTCGGCACCTAGGCTGACAAAGCCTGCCAACTCCGGCCCGCCCACGGTGATGCGGCGCATACGCGGGGTCAGATCGGTCACGCGTAACACGTCCAGACGGCGGCGTTTGATTTCGTGCATGACGCGGTGGATGCCGGTCGGATTAGGTGTAGTCATTGTGCAATCTCCGAATGGGGCTGGGCTGGCAGTGGGCCTGCTGCGATAGCGGTGGCCGTGGCATTTAGTAGGTCACGTACGCGAATGATCTCCGCCTCGCTCCATTGCCCGTGGTGCAGTTGCAAGGCATGGCGCAGGTTGTGCACCGCCTCGTGAATTTGTGCCGGGCGGTCGTGGCCGCGCAGCGAGCGTTTACTGACCTCCAGGCGAACCTTCAGGCCGTCGAGCGCGGTTTGTTGCTCAGCCAGGGACGCTTGGCCGATGGCGGTCACGCTGTAGAGTTTTTTGCCGTTTTGCGCATCGCCGGCAATCAGCTCGCTTTCTTCCAGAAAAGTCAGCGTCGGGTAAATCACCCCTGGGCTGGGCGCATAGGCGCCTTCAAACATTTCTTCAATGCGGCGGATCAAGTCATAGCCATGGCTCGGTTGCTCGGCGATCAAGGCCAGTAGCAGCAACTTCAAATCGCCCGAGGCAAATACCCGGGGCCCGCGCCCGCCACGCCCACCGGGGCGGCGTTCGAACTCATCGGTTTCGCGCATATGGGGATGGTGGTGGTGAAAATGATGGTGGTCTCGCATCGTTCTGCTCTCGTCTCGGGTTATCTAAGATATAACTTAAGATATATCTTATTAATCTGGCAAGCCCCCAGGACGAACGGTCAACCGTAGGGTGTGCTGTGCGCACCTCTGGGTATGTGCCAATCCGTTGATGCGCACAGCACACCCTACGGCGACTGGCTCCGTATCCAGTTACATAACGTTTACGAATGTTCACAGACACAGCCACGCGAAGGCTCTAGATTGCACCCTGGTGCTTTGTCCTACAGTTTTT
>NZ_JBBNAH010000535.1:0-6823 GCF_037994325.1 Pseudomonas sp. | reverse complement strand
GCCCTGGTCCGCGTACTGGGTCTTGTAAGCTTTTTGACACCATCGTCTCAGCTGCCTAAGTGCATATTTTCTTTGCCATTTATTTGACTGTTTTTCCCGGCTTTTGCGTATCATGGCCAAATGCCGGGTTAACTGCGTCACAAATTTCCAATCGTGGCCATATTCCTGTGCTGGGGCATAAATGGATATTTCTCCCCCATTCAGTCTTTTGCTAAACCTTTGGTTAACACCACAAAACTGGAAGTGCACGACTATTCGTGCTGTGGTGTAAACACGGAGTTGTAGTTCACGGGAGGCGTCGATGGTGCAAGTTCGACATTTATTACTGGGTTTGGCCTCTGGCTCAGCTTTGTATTCGGGGATGGTGTCTGCGCTGGGTCTGGGCGACATCACCTTGCACTCGGCCCTCAACCAGCCGCTTGAGGCGGATATCGAGTTGCTGGAGGTGGGTGATCTCACCGCCAGTGATATGAAAGTGCGCCTGGCCACCGATGACGTGTTCAACCGTTCCGGCGTGGACCGCATCTACTTTCTCAACGACTTGCGCTTTACCCCGCTGCTGCGTGGTGGCAAAAGCGTCATTCGCGTGGTTTCCAGCAAACCGGTGCGCGAGCCGTACCTGAACTTTATCGTCGAGTTGGCCCGGCCCAATGGCCAGCTGTACCGCGAATACACCATCCTGCTCGACCCGCCGAACGCCTCTGCCTACAACACCGTTGCCGCTACCCCGGCGGCCGCTGCGTTGCCCAGTAAAAAATCCAGCGCGGCCACTGTGCCCACTGCGCCGGCTAAGCCCAAAGTCGTGCCACCGGCCAAGCTGGGTAAGCGCTATGTGGTCGCCACCGGCGACAGCCTGTGGACCATCGCCGCTCGCCTGCGTGCCCAGGGCGCCAATACGTCGCAGCAAGCGCTGATGGCCGATATCCACGCGCTTAATCCGCAAGCCTTTGGTGGCGAGGATATGAGCCGTCTACAAGTCGGTGCCAGCCTGTTGCTGCCCGACGGCGCGCCAGTGGCGGCCACCCAGGCCACCCAGTCTGCCAACGCGGCGGAACCGCCTGCCACCTTGAGTGTGGTGGGCGACGATGAGCTGCCCGCAACGCCTGCCCCCAATACGCCGCTAGACCCGCAAGCCGAGATGATCGTACAGATGCAACGGCGTCTGGATAACGAGTTGGCGCAACGCGCCGACGAGAACACCAAATTGCAGCAATCGGTGGCTGACCTGCAGGTGCAAGTGCAGCAGCTAATGGAACAGTCTGCGGCCAAGACCAAACAGCTGGACGCGCTCAAAGCCCAGCTCAGCGCGGCGCCGGTATCGGCACCTAGCACTGTTGCCCCGACTGACGGCACCGCTCAACTGCCTGCCGCTACACCACAAGCGGCTGACAACACGCCTTGGACGGGCCTGATCTGGGGCGCGTTGGCGCTGTTGTTGGCTGGCTTGATTGGATTGTTGTTCTGGCGACGTCAGCGTCCAGAGCCTGAGTCAGAAGCGGCTGCGGTAGCGCCGCCGATGCTCTCGGACGACGATGAATTCGACTTGCAAGAGCGCTTCGTGCCGGAGGTCGTAGTGGCGCCCGTTGCGCCTGCGTCACGTGTACAGGTTGCCGTTGCCGAACCGCGTCCGGCCAGCCCGAGCGATACCTTGGAAGGCGCCAATATCTATATCGCCTACGGGCGTTTCAGCGAAGCGGCCGCGAGCCTGCGCCGGGCGTTGGACGCTGAGCCGCAGCGCGTTGATATCCGCTTTCGCCTGCTCGAAGTACTCGCGCAGTTGGGCGATCTGCGCGGTTTCCAGCGCGAAGAAGAAATTCTCCTCGACGCCGGTTACGCCGATGCGCCCATCACGCAGCTCAAAGCCCGCCACCCGGAACTGTTCGAACGTGCGCCAGAGCCGGAGCCAGACATGAGCCTGGATCTGGATGTGCTCGATGACGCCGTACTGGTATTGGACGATGCGCCACCGCTAGCCAGCAAGGCGCCGGCCGAAGACGATCAGTTCAACCTCGACGACTTTTCCCTCGATCCGGACTGGGACATCATCAGCCCGTTTTCCGCCACCGCCCGCAGCAAGGCCGAAGCGGCGCAGAAGGCCAGCAACGATAGCGTGCAGGACGCCAGCGTTGGCAAGGCTAACGATGACCTGAGCCCGCTCACCGGGTCGGCAATGCTGGTTGAGGAAACGCACGACGAAGGCTGGTTTGGCGAAGGCGTGGACGACGGTGTTTACCTGAGCCAGCCGGAGGTTGAAGACGAGCTGGTACTGGGTGACCTCGACCACCTCGAAGCCCATGACGACAACCTGGGCAAATTCAACCAAGCCCTGGCCTATATCGACCAAGGCAACCTGGAAAGCGCCTGCGACATTCTCAATGAACTGATCAACGAGGGTGACGAACAACAGCGCCTGGAAGCGAGCCGGCTGTTGGCCAAAATCGCTTGACGTATCGCGGCGTTTTCTCCGTCGTCGCTGGCCTGTAGTTTCTGGATTCCCGCCTTCGCGGGAATGACGCCGGTGTTTATATAAGCACCGTTGCCCCCCCGCGCAGGCGGGGGAATGACGCAGGTGTTTGAACGAGCACCGTCGCCCCCGCGTAGGCGGGGGCCCAGAATGCTGCAGCGAACGCCCCCTCAGCCCGCTAACCCGTCCCTAGCTTCTTGCACTTGCCAGAGTTGCCGCGCATGTCCAGCAAACCCGAAATCACCATCACCTACTGCACCCAATGCCAATGGCTGCTGCGCGCCGCGTGGCTGGCTCAGGAGTTGTTGTCGACCTTTAGCGATGACCTGGGCAAAGTCAGCCTGCAACCCGGCACCGGCGGGGTGTTTCGCATTACCTGTGATGAGTTGCAGATCTGGGAACGCAAGGCCGATGGCGGTTTCCCGGAGGCCAAGGTGTTAAAGCAGCGCGTGCGCGATGTGATCGACCCCGCGCGTGACCTCGGCCATCACGACCGGGCCACGCCCGAGGCGAATTAAGCAGGTTTAGTTAATGCTGTAACCACGGCCGTTCAAGCAAGCGCCCAGGGCGCGACGGTAGTAGTCCGCGGCGCTCTGTGCCGGCGCGCTGGTAGCCGCGGCAGGATCAAAGCCGCTCTGGCTGACCGCCCAGCTGTGGCACTCATAACGGTCACGGGCCTGCTGTTCGGCGGTTTGCCCGCGGGCCGGGTAGGCGATCACGTCGTAGCTGGTCGGCGGCACGCTGGCGACGGCTTGTGGCGCCTCGACCACTACATATTCCTTACGGTCGGCATTCCACATGTAGTAGCTGCCAGCGGCGAGGAAATACAGCGCGCTGCCAATCCACACCTCGCGTGAGAAGTCCGGCAGGCCATGACCGTGGCCAGGCCCCGGGCCACCCCAACCGCGCCCAGGACCACCTGGGCCGCCGCCAGGGCCACCGGGTGGACCGGCCAGGGCGGGCAAGGTAACCAGCGCCAACAACAGGGCGATGCCCGCGCGGGGCAAGAAAGCGTTCATGTGCGGTACTCCAGATCATTCCATGGGCGCGACGTGCTGCCCGGGGCAATTATCGAAGTAGCGCAGGGGTAGGGGTGTCAGCCCTGGGTAAAGCCTGTGTAAACCTATTGGTACAAAGGCTTTCAGGGCTTATCGGGCGTTGCGGCGGGCTGAGCGTCGACCGGCTCCACGGCTTTGCCATCGCCCATGCGTGCAGACAGAAAGATGGCGAAAATAATCAGCGCGCCGCCCACCAACATGCGTGTGGTTGGGGTCTCTGAGAAAATCAGCCAGGCGAAGGTAATGCCGTACACCGGCTCCAAGGCAAAAACCACCGCTGCGGTGCGCGCCTTGAGCACATCCAGGCTGGCAACAAACAGGCTATGGGCCACGCCGGTGCAGAACACGCCAAGCAAGGCGATCCAGAACCAGTTTATTGCCGATACGCTCGGCAACTCGGGTACGGCAAACGGCAGCAAGCAAAGAGCAACCACCAAGTTCTGACACAGTGCCGACTGCACCGGCCCGACCTTGCCGGAGCCCGCGCGGTTAACCAATGACAGCAAGGCAAACAACAGGCCCGAGAGCACGCCCCACAAAAGCCCGGTGGTAGCACCGCTGGCCAGGTTGAAGTCTGGCGTTACCAGCACCAAACCGATACTTACCAAGCACACCAGCACAATCTCATTGCGGCGAATGCGCTCGCGGAAAATCAGGCCCTCCAGGATCACCGTGAGCGCCGGAAAGCTGGTAAAGCCCAGCGTCGCAATGGCCACGCCAGCGACTTTTACCGCAATAAAAAAGCTCACCCAGTGGCCAGCCAGCAACACCCCGCCCAGGGCCAAACGCCGCCAGTCTTTGCCGCTCAAATGCTGCCAAGGAATACGCGCTATCACCTTGGCAAACACCGCCAAGGCCAGCACCGCAAATAGCGCCCGGCCAAACACGATCATGCTGGGTGTGGTGGTGGCGAGTTTGCCCAGCACGCCGGTAAAACCAAACATCAAGGCACCGCAATGCAAAGCGGTAAGGGCGGAGCGGTGGTTCATGGAGGTCCTTTACGCGAAGTAGGGCATGCGCGCGTAGGGTGTGCTGCGCGCGGCAATTGATCTATCTGTGAACACCCTGGTGCGCACAGCACACCCTACGCTTTGGCGTTTGCATAGGGCTGCTATGCCAGCCTGGAGCCATTGGGCAGCGGGTGCTCAAAGCTGGCTAAGACTACCCGATTTTCTTCGTCATAAACGCCGGTCACCAGCACTTCCGAGCGCACGCCAGCGATGGATTTCGGCGCGAAATTGCACACGCACAACACCTGCTTGCCGATCAGACTTTCGAGGCTGTAGTGCGCGGTAATTTGTGCGCTGGAAGTTTTCAACCCCAGCGGGCCGAGGTCGACTTGCAGCACATAGGCGGGCTTACGCGCTTTGACGTTGGGCTCGGCGTTAACAATGGTGCCGACGCGCAATTCAACCCGTTCAAAATCTTGCCACTCAATGGTGTCCATGGCGCCCCTCACGGCTACTGGTAGATTGCCGCAGTGTAGGGATGCCAAGGCCTGCTTGTCTGTCGCCAAACTCGCGGCAATTGTCGCCAGACTCTTGCCTAGTGCTGACCGCGCAGTTGTCGCGGCGTGGTGCCACAGCGGCGGGCGAGGGCGGCGGTAAAGGCGCTCTGCGAGTTGTAGCCGACGCGCTGGGCTATATCGCCAACCGCCAGGGATGTGTCGCGCAGCAACTGCATGGCCAGTTGCAGGCGACGGTTGCGTACATAGTCCATGGGCGTTTGCCCGGTCTGTTGCAGAAAGCGCGCGTGCAAGCGTGAAGCCGACAAGCCGCAGACCCGCGCCAGGTCGGCCACCTGCAAGGGGTGGGCGGCGTGCTGGTCGATATAGCGGTCCAGGCTGGCTAACGGCAGATCATGTACTGCAACGCTTTGCACCGGCGCGCTGGCCAGGCTGGCAAGCAATAGCGCAGCGCCTTGCTGGGCGATTACCGGGTCTTGAATGGGGCTGGCCACTAACCAGCTGACCAACTGTTGCTGGGCCGGCCCGAGGCTCAAGGTGTGCGGACTGTCGAGCAAGCGCTGGCCATTCTCGGCGTGGTTGCCCAGGCGGCTGTGCAGCCATTCGGCGTCGGGCACATCAAACACCATGCAGTCGCTGCCTTCGCGGCTTTCACAGGCGTGGTGCGCGCCGCCGGGAATCACCAACAACTGCTGGCCGCGCAATAGGCTGCCTTGACCTTCCACTTCAAACGCCAAGCGACCATTAAGGCCAAAAACGATTTGCGCGTGTTCGTGGCTATGGGCAATCAGCTCATCGCTGTAATGGCGCAGGGACAGAATCGAGTGCATGGCGGGTTCCTCGGCAGACTGGCGCAGTTTACCCGTGTAGGCGCTGCCGTGAACGCTGTCATCAGATTGTCTCGTCGGTGTCACACGCAGGTCACCGCCAGGCCTCAACCTCCTTTAAACCCTGCCGGAGGCCGCCCCATGAGCAGCGCTCAGCTCGCAAAACCCAGCCGTAAGCAACGCGTACGTACCCTGTGGATCTCGGATGTGCATTTGGGCACCAAGGATTGCCAGGCCGAACACCTGGCGCAGTTTCTTAAGCGCTACCAGGCCGACAAGGTCTACCTGGTGGGCGATATCATCGACGGCTGGCGTCTGCGCAGTGGCATCTTTTGGCCGCAGGCGCATACCAACGTGATTCGCCGCTTGCTGACCATGAGCAAGCGCGGCACCGAGGTGGTGTATGTCACCGGCAACCACGACGAGTTTTTGCGCGGCTACTCCAAGCTGATTCTCGGCAATATCCAACTGGTCGACGAAGCCGAACACATCACCGCCGACGGCCGCCGGTTGCTGGTGGTACACGGTGATCAGTTTGACGTAATCACCCGCTACCACCGCTGGCTGGCTTTTCTAGGCGACTCAGCCTACGAATTCACCCTGACCCTCAACCGCTGGCTTAACCACTGGCGGCGCAAGTACGGCTATGGCTACTGGTCGCTGTCGGCGTACCTCAAGCACAAGGTCAAGGGCGCGGTGAATTTCATCAGCGACTTTGAACAAGCCATTGCCCATGAGTGCACCAAGCGGGGTTTTAACGGCGTGATTTGCGGGCATATCCACCACGCCGAAATTCGCCAGATGGGCGACGTTGAATACATGAACTGCGGCGACTGGGTGGAGAGCTGCACGGCGTTGATCGAACACTTGGACGGCAGTATCGAGCTGTATCGCTTGGCTGATGATCAAGCCCGTCAGGCGCAACAGGCCGAGCTGGAGCGGGCAGCCGCTGCGGTGGCCGGTGCCGCAGTGGGCGTGGCCATGGCCAGCGAGGTTGTTAGCGCCGCAC
>NZ_JBBNAH010000534.1:0-1990 GCF_037994325.1 Pseudomonas sp. | reverse complement strand
GGCTGAAGGTGTCGTTAAAGGTGTGTTCGAACTCGTAGCCAAAGGTCGATTTGCGCTGTTCAAGCTTGTCGAAATACTCGTCGCCGGGCCAGAAGTTGGTCAGGTGCTGGCCGTCGTTATAGAACATCGGCGAGCCGGCCGTCTGACGTTCTTCGTATTGGGCCAGCAGGGTCAGGCTGGTGTCCGGGTCGATCTGCCAGCTCAGCGACGGCGCGAGAAAGCGCACATTGTTGTCCATCTGTTCGACTGAATATTGGGCGTCGCGGTAGACGCCGACGGTACGCAACAGCACATCGCCGTCGTCATCGAGCTTGCCGCCGATGTCGAACTGGCCTTGTTTGTGGTCGTAGTTGCCGCCCTGCACTTCTACTTCGTTTTTCGCCAGCAGGCTCGGGCGTTTGCTCACGCGGTTAACCATACCGCCGGGGCTGATCTGCCCGTAAAGCACGGATGCCGGGCCTTTAAGCACTTCAATGCGCTCCAGGCTGTAGGCTTCCACTGAGGGCAGCGATAACCAACCGCTGCCGGGCTGACGCAGGCCGTCGAGAAAGTCGGCGCTCTCGGTGGTGGCGAAACCTCGAATGCTGATGGTGTCGAAACGAGGGTCCAAACCCGAACCGCCGACGCGCACGCCGGAGCTGTAGGCGACGGCATCTTCCACGCGGTCAACCTTGCGGTCAGCGATCTGCTGGGCGGTAACCACGCTGATGCTTTGCGCAGTTTCCACAATCGGTTTGTCGGTTTTGCTGGCTGAACTGGCGTTGCTGGCGAAGTAACCGGCTACCGGGGCAAAGGCGCTCTGCGTGGCGGTGCCTTCGATACTGGTTGCATCGAGCTGCACGGCACCTTCAGCGTTCTCGAGTTTTTCCACGGTTAGCGTGCCGTTGTCGGTAATACGCAACGCCAAACCGCTGCCGCCCAACGCCTGCTGGGCGGCTGCTTGCGCACTGAAATTGCCCTGCACCGCCGCACTGGAACGGCCACGAACCATAGCCGGATCGGCGACGATGCTGCGGCCACTCTGCCGAGCGATTTGGCGCAGCGCTTGTTCCAGCGGCATGGCGGCCATGTCGTAGCGCTGCAACGCTTCTTCAGCCTGGGCGGTGATTGGGCTCAGGGCGGTCAGGCCGCTGGAAAAGGCCAAGGCGACGGCTATCGCCAAACGCGCAACGCGAGGTGAGTGAGAACGCATGGGAGAGACTTTCCTTGCAGGAGTTAGGGAGACTTCCTGCTATGTCGCGCGAGATTTAAAAACCCCTCACGGCTTACGAAGTTTTTTTGCGCCACTCAGGCCAGGTCGATCAGCGTCACCGGGCCGTACTGTTTAACGCTGATGGGCAGCACCTGCGCCAGCGACTGTAAGGTGCGGTCGCTGTCATCCAGCGGAAACACGCCGAACACGCGCAGGCTGGCAGCGCCGGGTGACACGCGCAGTAAGCCGTAGCGATAAGGCCGCAAGGCATCGACCACGGCGCCGAGGGATTCATCGTCAACATCCAGCCGCCCTTCTAACCAGGCGTCATAACGGGCACGGCTGGCCACCACCGCGAACGGCTGATCGGCGCTAAAGCGCAGGGTTTGGCCGCTACTCACTAGGCCGCTACGACCTCGTTTATCGAATACCTGCACGCTGTTTTCCTGCACGCTGACCAGGGTTTGGCTGGGCAACTGTTGCACCACAAAGCGCGAGGCCAGGGTGCTGATGCGCCCTTGCGCGGTGAGCACCTCAAAGGGTCGATAAGAGTCTGCGACCACCTCAATACTCAACTCGCCCTGTTGCAAGGACACCTGCCGCGAGTTACTGCTAAAGCGCACATCGGCGGTGCTGCGTGCGTTCAGGGTCAGCAGGCTGCCATCGGCAAGGCGCACCTGTTTGCGCTCGGCGGTGCCGCTGTAAAGATCACTAAACAAGCCTTCAAGTGGCATACGGCGCTGCACGGTGAGCAGCGTGGGCAGGCCGGCAAGCAATGCCAAGCTCACCCCACCACGC
>NZ_JBBNAH010000533.1:0-4478 GCF_037994325.1 Pseudomonas sp. | reverse complement strand
GTCTCGGCTTCCTTGACGCTGCCGTCGCCCTTGTACTTGTCGGCGATGGCGAGGAGGGCGTCGGTGCCTTCCGGGGTGCGGTTGAGGATCACGTCTTCGACGGCGTCGCGCAGTTCCTGCGGGATCTGGTCGTAGATCTCCAGTTGGCCGGCGTTGACGATGCCCATGGTCAGGCCGTTGCGGATCGCATACAGCAGGAACACCGAGTGGATCGCTTCACGCACCGGGTTGTTGCCGCGGAACGAGAACGACACGTTGGACACGCCGCCCGAGGTCAGGGCATAGGGCAGCTCATCGCGGATGTAGGCACAGGCGTTGATGAAGTCCACCGCGTAGTTGTTGTGTTCTTCGATGCCAGTGGCGACGGCGAAGATGTTCGGGTCGAAGATGATGTCTTCCGGCGGGAAGTCCACTTCGTTGACCAGAATGTCGTAGGAACGTTTGCAGATTTCCTTCTTGCGCGCTTCGGTGTCGGCCTGGCCGGCTTCGTCGAACGCCATCACCACCACCGCCGCGCCGTAGCGCTTGCACAGTTTGGCGTGGTGGATGAACTGCTCGACGCCTTCTTTCATGCTGATCGAGTTGACGATGCCCTTGCCCTGGATGCACTTGAGGCCGGCTTCGATCACTTCCCACTTGGAGGAGTCGATCATGATCGGTACACGGGAGATATCCGGCTCGGAGGCGATCAGATTGAGGAAGGTGACCATGGCCTTCTTCGAATCAAGCATGCCCTCGTCCATGTTGATGTCGATCACCTGGGCGCCGGCTTCTACCTGCTGCAGGGCGACTTCCAAGGCTTCGGTGTAGTTATCTTCGCGGATCAGGCGGGCGAACTTGGCGCTACCGGTAATGTTGGTGCGCTCGCCGACGTTCACAAACAACGACTGGCGGTCGATGGTGAACGGCTCCAGGCCCGAAAGGCGGCAGGCCTTGGGAATGTCTGGGATGGCGCGTGGCTTGTGCTTGGCCACCGCTTCGGCAATCGCTTTGATATGCGCAGGCGTAGTGCCGCAGCAACCGCCGACGATGTTCAGAAAGCCCGATGCGGCGAACTCTTCCACCACCACGGCCATTTCCGCCGGGCTTTCGTCGTACTCACCAAAGGCGTTGGGCAGGCCGGCGTTGGGGTGGGCGGAGACGTGGGTGTCGGCCTTGCCGGCCAGCTCTTCCAGGTACGGGCGCAGTTCTTTGGCGCCGAGGGCGCAGTTCAAGCCGACCGAAATGGGCTTGGCGTGACTGATGGAGTTCCAGAAGGCTTCGGTGGTTTGCCCGGACAAGGTGCGGCCCGAGGCATCGGTAATGGTGCCGGAAATCATGATCGGCAGCTCAAAGCCCAATTCTTCATACACGCCTTGCACGGCAAAGATTGCCGCCTTGGCGTTCAAGGTGTCGAAGATGGTTTCGATCAAAATCATATCCGCGCCGCCTTCAATCAGGCCGCGGGTGGCTTCGGTGTAGTTCTCCACCAGCTCATCAAAGGTGACGTTGCGAAAGCCTGGGTTGTTAACGTCGGGCGACAACGAGCAGGTGCGCGAGGTTGGGCCCAGTACGCCGGCGACAAAGCGTGGACGGTCCGGGGTTTCCAGCGTTTTTGCATCGGCCACTTGGCGAGCCAGACGGGCGCCTTCAACGTTCAGCTCATACACCAGCGCTTCCATGCCGTAGTCGGCTTGGGATACCTGGGTGGCGTTAAAGGTGTTGGTTTCCAAGATGTCCGCGCCGGCGTCCAGATAGGCTTTTTCGATGGCCTGAATGACATCCGGGCGGCTCAGCAGCAACAGGTCGTTGTTGCCTTTAACGTCGCTCGGCCAATCGGCAAAGCGCTTGCCGCGGTAGTCCTCTTCTTCCAGGCGATAGCTCTGGATCATGGTGCCCATACCGCCGTCGAGAATCAGAATGCGCTCGCTAAGGGCGTGCTGAAGAGACTGGAGACGAGCGTGGCGATCGGACATGGAGGGGTTACCTGACAAAGCGCGGAATAAAGTGGCCGCGATAATAGCAAACGCGCAGCGGCCTGGAGCGGGTTGGCGGTTTACATGAATTCTGCTCATGTTGGTGGGCGACATTGCCGGCATCTCGGCTAAATCGCACCGGCTATTTTCCGTTTCCCCCACTAGAATGCCCGCTGTACTTATTTGGAGATGGTCCCCCTATGGACGCGCTCGACGCTCTGCTCAACCGTGTTTCCGCCCCCCGTTTGACCGAACCTGCACCTGATCAACTGCAACGCCAAGTGTTGTTCCGCGCCGCACTGCGGGCGCCGGACCATGGCCAATTGCGGCCGTGGCGTTTTTTGACTGTGGAGGGGCGGGCGCGTAATCAGCTGGGTGAGCTGTTTGCATCAGCGCTGGGCGCAGATGCCACGCCGGAGGCACTGGCTAAAGCGCTGGCCATGCCGCTGCGGGCGCCATTGTTGGTGGTGGTGATTGCCCGTGTACAAGAGCACCCCAAGGTGCCGGCGCAGGAGCAGGTACTGGCGGCAGGGTGCGCGGCCCATGGCATTTTGCTCGCCGCGCATGCGCAGGGGGTTGGTGCGGTATGGCGCACTGGCGATCTGTCCTATAACGCGCGAGTGGCCAAGGGCTTGGGCTTGGCGCCTAACGAGCAGATCATTGCCTTTCTTTACCTGGGTACGCCGGAGCGCGAACTGCGTACGCCGGCAGATTTGCCGATTGATGAGTTTGTGCAGGCCTGGCCGTAAAGCCTTGCCTTCTGGATCCCCGCCTGCGCGGGGACGACAGTATTCCCCAAACGACGCCGTCATCCCCGCGTAGGCGGGGATCCAGCGCAAGTAGTCTTCCGTAGGGGCGTTTCCCGGACGCTCCGGCAATCCTGCGCTAGGCTTGCAAGGCGGCGCAGCGTATGATGCGCGCCCGCTGGCGGTTTCGTCGGCGGACATAGCGTTAATACACCGGGAGGTGCCCAGATGAGTGAGCAAGAAGAATACAGCCCAGCAGGGGAAAAACTGCAGAAAGTCCTGGCCCGTATTGGCATGGGTTCGCGTCGCGACGTCGAAGCCTGGATCGCCGAAGGCCGGGTCAAGGTCAATGGCAACCTCGCCACCTTGGGTCAACGCGTTGACCTGCATGACGCCATCGTTGTCGATGGGCGCCTGCTCAAACGCGAAGAAGCCAGCGAAGAAACCCGCCGTGTGCTGATTTACAACAAGCCAGACGGCGAGATCTGCACCCGCGACGACCCCGATGGTCGTCCCACCGTATTTGATCGTTTGCCGCGCCCTAAAGACGGCCGCTGGATCAATATCGGTCGCCTTGACATCAACACCACTGGCCTTTTGATGTTCACCACCGACGGTGAGCTGGCCAACCGCCTGATGCACCCCTCGTACCAGATGGACCGCGAATATGCGGTGCGTGTGCGTGGTGAGGTCGATGAAGAAATGATCGAACGCTTGAAGACCGGCGTGATGCTCGAAGACGGTCCTGCGCGTTTCACCGATATTCAGGAAGCCCCTGGCGGTGAAGGTTTTAACCATTGGTACCACTGCGTCGTGATGGAAGGCCGTAACCGCGAAGTGCGTCGTTTGTGGGAATCCCAGGGCCTGGTGGTTAGCCGTCTGAAGCGCGTGCGGTTCGGCCCGGTGTTTCTCACCTCCGACCTGACCATGGGCCGCTGGCGCGAAATGAGCCAACGCGAGGTGGATATTCTTGCCGCCGAAGTGGGCCTGACCTCCGTGCAGCAGCCGGGCATGAAGCTTAAAACCAAGGAAAAGCTCGACCGCTTGCAGCGCAAGTCGGCCAAGCCGGTGGGGCGTGGCGAACGTCCGGCGCGTACCTTGCGCCCAGCTCACGATGCCGGTGCTGATCGTCCAGTGCGCGCGCCGCGTGGCGAAGGTGCCGAGCGTCCGGTTCGTACCCCGCGTGGCGAGGGTGCCGAGCGTCCAGTGCGTACACCGCGTGGCGAAGGTGCCGAGCGTCCAGTGCGTACCCCGCGTGGCGAAGGTGCTGAGCGTCCGGTACGTGCACCGCGTGGCGAAGGTGCAGACCGCCCGGCGCGTACACCGCGCCCGGAAAATGGCGAGCGTCCACAGCGCAGCGGCCCGCGTCCGGACTCCGCTCCGCGCGGCCGTGGTACGCCAGTAGCTGAGCGTCCGAGCGACACCAACAAGAAGCGTCCGGCAGGCAAGCCTGTGCGGGTGGGTATCGAGTTGGCAGATCGTCCGGCGCGTAAGCCTGCGCCTAAGCGCAGTGGCCCAGCGGGTGGCGCTGGTCAGCGTCCAGGGTTTGGCCGTAAGCCTAAGTAAGTAAGCGTTGGCTGAAAGCGCGTAGTTAAGAATGGGGGCTTCGGCCCCCTTTCTTATGGGCGTGTGGTTTTGCGTGTTAGGTAGAGCGCTTTCTCCAGGCCAAAAAAAAGGGGCTCAGTTGAGCCCCTTTCTTAGTGCTGCGTTAGATCACTTACCCGCCCAGCGCTTGAGTACCAGCGTGGCGTTGGTGCCGCCAAAGCCGAAGCTGTTG
>NZ_JBBNAH010000532.1:0-5186 GCF_037994325.1 Pseudomonas sp. | reverse complement strand
GATCGCCGTTGGCGATCAAGACCGGCAGACGCAGGGTTGAAAGGTCTTGAGGCGCCTGTCGGCCCCAGGCCTTGATGGCTTTAAGTTGGCGCAACAGCGCCGTCGGGGTAGCCGGTTTGTCTCGATCGGACGTGCGCTCTTTAATGCGTTGAAGGAATGCACGGGCCGCACCTCGGCTAGCGACCGAAGAGGTAAAAAACAGGTAGTACTTGGGATCTCGAAGGGTAAAGAGGCCCTTGAGCATCAAGGGGCGAGATACGTTGCCGACTTGATCAATGCCTACGCCGCCCGCAGGACCTGTGCCGGTCAAGATCAATTTGCGCACGAGCGTTGGCGCCTTCAGCGTAACGTCTTGCGCTACAAACCCACCGAGAGAGAAACCCAATAGGTCGACCTGCTCGAAGCCCATCGCGCGGATCAGGGCGATGGTATCTCGGGCCATTGCATCGATCGTGAGTGGTGCTTGTCCGTCAGAGGCGCCGATACCCCGGTAGTCGATAGCGATGATGCGATGCTGAGCGGCAAGCCCGTCCACGATGGCGGGATCGAAGTTATCTAGCACGGCGCCCCAGTGGTTAAGAAGGACTACTGGAACACCTGTTCTCGGCCCCAAATCCCGATAGGCGAAGGCCGTGCCGTTCACGTTGATGGAGCGGTTTGGCGTAAGTGCGTACGTGTTCGATGAAATGAGGTCGGGCATACAGTTTTTCTCGAGGCGGTATTGAGGGGCAGGGCTCTAGTGCCGGGTGTTGATGTCGATCAGGTCGACGATCAAATTGCTGAATCCGTGCGTTAACAAACAACGTTCAAGCGCATGAACCGACTGTAAAAATATGATGGCTATCATATTGCTAGTTAAAAAAAATGACCTAGGAGGAGGGCGGCATTAATTGAGACTTCGCTGCGTTCAGGATCGATTCGGCCAGCGCCTCGTCCTCCACCGCTCGCGCTAGAACCATCGCACCGACCATAGTTGCGGCCGTTGCAAGCGCTCGATCGTGTGTACCGGGTTTTCCCCAGTCCTGGGACTGGCGTGAAACGACGTCAATCATCTCTTTAAAGCGCAACGTAAATGCACGCCGTACCGCAGGCGATTGACGCGATGTCTCTGAACCAAGCGCGGCTATCGGGCAGCCGCACTCTGGGTTGTCGAGGTGTTCTTTGGAAAGGTAGGCACGCAGAAGAATTTCCAGCGACTGGTTAGCGGGAACAGCCCCGGCAATTCGCGAGTAGACCGCTACCGACTCTGCACCGGCATGACCAGCGGCCTCAGCGAGCATGGCGTCACGTGACGTAAAGTGGGCATAGAACCCACCGTGGGTGAGGCCTGCTTCTTTCATCAAGGCGGCTACGCTGGTTCCGTCATACCCGCTTCGACGGATAACACGAGCGGCCGTTGCGACAATGCGCTCGTGGGTAGCCTGCTTGGTGCGTGAGGGAGTTTTGTTCATATTACGATCATAATGTACCGATACAAATCGAAGCAAGCACTTGAGTGTCTTCCGGCTCGAATGGCTTTGCGGGATTACGGCGCGGTTGCAAACAGAAGGTCTGATTGCACGTTGTACAGTCGCTATGGCGCTTGCTATAGCGACTCGTTGTTGCACGCCACACAGAATTTTCCAGGGGCTCTATGTCCCCAGGTTTAGAAACATACCTCAGCTGCGCGCACGCAAACGACGGGTGCGGTATGTACCCCAACCGCCGGCGAGCACTGACTTCAGGAATGCCGACAGTCCACCTTCGTGTGGCTTGGGTTCTCCGCCTTTAGCGATACGCTTAAGCTGGCGCGTGTACCAAAGCACTTCCATTACGCCCATTCGATCAACTGGCTTGATGCCAGTGACAATAGGGCGAACGCGCTGTTCGCTATCACGCCCTTGCAGCAGAGCGGAAGGGGCATCAGGATCGATAGCCAGCAGCCTGGCTAGTCCCACAACATCTAGTGCTCCGGAGCGCAACGCATCATTCATCCCCGCAGCGCTGCGGAAACCGCCAGTCACCATTAATGGAACGTCCAGTGAGGCGCGTACCTTTGCCGCGAACTCCAGAAAGTAGGCCTCACGTGCGGCCGTAGAGGACTTTTTCGGCACATGCAACGCACCGCTC
Organism: Pseudomonas sp.; assembly: GCF_037994325.1. GTDB lineage: Bacteria > Pseudomonadota > Gammaproteobacteria > Pseudomonadales > Pseudomonadaceae > Aquipseudomonas. The sequence continues at coordinate 3,077 of NZ_JBBNAH010000532.1, read as the reverse complement.
ATGGCGGGGTCTTCATAGGTGCCGCCGGAAATTTCGATCAGGTCGATTCCGGCTTCGACTAATGCGCGGATGGTTTCCATCGACTCCTCTTCGGTAAAGCCTCCGCGCTGGAAGTCGGCCGAATTGAGTTTGATGGCTACGGCGAAATCATCCCCGACCTGACGGCGAATTTCGGCGTAGACAGCCAGTACGAAACGGCGGCGCTTCTCTGGCGTGCCGCCCCACTCATCTTCGCGCCGGTTGTGGTGTGGTGAGAGAAATTGATTGAGTAGATAGCCGTGTGCCGCGTGGATTTCGACACCGCTGAACCCGGCTTTTTTGCAAACGGCCGCTGTGCGTCCGAACCGCCCGATGATGTCTTGGATTTCGACAACAGTCGCTTCGCGGGGCGTTTCAAACAACGCCGCCATATCCTCGCGGAAGGGGACTGCTGACGGCGCAATGTTGCGTTCGTTAAGCCCCTTGGCAGACTGCTTGCCAGGATGATTGAGCTGTGCCCAGATTGCTGCACCCTGGTCAGTTGCAGCTTTGGCCCATTGCTGCAGGAGCGGCAGGTCTCGCTCATCCTCGATCACCACATTGCCGGGCTCGCCCAGGGCTCGGCGGTCAATCATCACGTTTCCGGTGATAATCAAGCCCAGGCCAGATGCGGCCCAGCGGCGATACAGCTCAATCAATCCGAGCGTCGGTCGATTGTCATAAGTTCCCAACGTCTCACTCATAGAGGCTTTGGCGAGTCGATTGCGAAGCACGCTACCGTTGGTGAGCGCCAGGGGCTGGTTCAGCAGGTTGGTATCAGCTTTCATTTTGTAGTGTTCCTGTGAAGCTTGAAAGGTTGAGGGCGAGAAGTGAGTGCGGAACGTTTTTAGGGCTGTACTCGAGCATCTGGAACAAGTGCTCGAACATTGACGGCTGCCCTTGTATGAGGCGTGCTCGGTTTTGATAGAGCGCGTCTTCTGCCGATATCTGCCGGATGGAAAGCGCCACGAATGTGGCTAGGTCACAGCGGATGATTACATCAGCTGCTGGAGCAGGACCCGAGCGAGTGAGTACCTCACCATCGTCCACGCGGATGTGGAAGACTTCTGCGCCCACCTGAAACTCGTACGCGGCTCGTATCCCATCGCTAGCACCAGGACGGCTTACACCTGAAAGACTTAGCGCAACTAACTCCGCGCGCACGGCGGTGGAATCGATGCGCTCATCCATGGATAAATTCAGGCCCCAGAGCCCAAGAGCAAGAAGGGGCTTACGCAGTTGCTCCCCGAACGATGTCAGCTCATAAGCAGTGACAATGCTTTTAGTCGGCTGGGCGATGTTGTTTTCCACCAACACCCTCAAGCGAGCGGACAAACGATTCGCGCCCATAGCGGGAAGCATCGCGAGCAGCTCCTTGAAACGCTTGGGGCCAAGTAACAGCTCGCGAATCACTAATAGCGTCCAGCGCTCGCCTATTACGTCGAGAGTTCGGGCAATTGGGCACGGTTGCCCATAGGTCTTATTCAGCATGAGCCGGCCGTAATCCTTTTCAGAATGCCGTGCGGTCGTATGGGGCGATTACTTTGGGCGGCTGCAGGAAGGCAGTTAGCCCTTGAAACCACATGACCTCCAGAAAGTCGCCACTGATGACAAGTTCCTGGCTTCCCAAACCCCTTAAAAATGCTGCCTGGCTGTCCTTAGCCGAGAGGATCGCAAACCCTCTGTTCGCGTTCTTAAAGCTCAGGGTGAAACGTGGATTGTCAGCTAAGCCTGCAACCGAGCTTATGCCGCCATCGCGGACCACGAAGTAGCGACCGATACCGGCATCGGTACGGATTTGGAAAACCAGATCCTTGCCTGCGATGTAGCGAGCGCAGTCTGGGTTTGTGCGGACTTGCCGTTTAAGCAGTTGAGTGAACATCCATAACAGGAATTTGAACTTAAGCATGAAAGTGGCCTTAGGTCGTTGGGAGGCGGTTGCAGTTATTCGCTCAGGAAACGCACGGCGTGATACAGAAAACGCTCTGGATACTGGAACTGTGCTCCGTGACCGGCATCCGGATAGATAAACAACTGTGCGTTGGGCAGGTTGCGGGCCATGTAGAACGAGTTGATGGTCGGGATCATCACGTCATGCACGCCGTTGAGGATAAAAACTGGTTGAGTTATTTGGCGTAGGTAGGCGAACGGATCTTCTTCGGACACTCTCGGTAGGTAGAGCATGTTGGCCTCAATCTGCGCGGCGGCTACCTCTTGAGTGGTGGGCGGGTCCTGATCTTGCCGCTGATGGCGACGCTCCCAGAATTCGCGCGCGGCCCGTTTTGCATCAGATGAGCGGCCAAAAAACAGATATTCGAAGTCTTCATAGAGCGGCAGTGGGCGTGGTGCGGCAGTCAAAACCCGCTGCTCCATATCCGGGTCGCCGCCGCGTGGGCCGGTGCCCAGAAGCATCAGTTTGCGGATGAGTTTTGGGTGCCGCCAGGTGAGATCCAGTGCTTGGAAGCCGCCTAGAGAGAAGCCAAGTACGTCAATTTTCTCCAACCCAATCGCGCGTACAAAAGCTGCAGCATCATCAGCCATGTCCTCAATTCGACGCCGTGGCCGGCCAGATGAAGAGGCGACACCGAGGCCGTTAAAGAGGATGACCTCTCTGCTTTCGGCAAGGCCGTCGGTTAACAGCGGATCCCAATGATCCATGCCGCCACGAAAGTGCTGGAGCAAAAGCAACGGTGGTTGATCAGTGCCAGTGTTACCCCACCTGCGGTAAGCAAAGCGTTCACCACCAAGCTCGGCGAAACAGGTTGGAGCACTCTGATGCGTATCGGTCATATCGTTTCTCGCAGGTAGTTTCTGGTCCCGAGGCCCAAGCATGGCTGGGCTATGGCCTTGTGAATTATCACTATACGAACAATATAGTAAAAAGAAAATACGATGTGTGCAGCCTCACTTTGGATTAGCGACTGCCTACGCCTCCAATCCTTCGCTTAGCTCTCTACTTCTGTATCTAACCACTCGGCATAAGGCTGCGCGGTTTCTGCTGCTGTTGGATTGGTGAAGCGATGCCAGTTGCGCGCGACGTCGAAGCCACAATACTATAC
>NZ_JBBNAH010000531.1:0-23485 GCF_037994325.1 Pseudomonas sp. | reverse complement strand
GACCATCACCATCACTGTCTATCTGCCGCGGATGAGTACCTGCACGGAATTCGTCGAGGTTGCTGACGCCATCGCCATCTTCGTCCGCATTCGGATTACTCACGTCATAGTCGACCTCGAACTTGTCGGACATGCCGTCATCGTCACTGTCCACTTTGCGCGGGTCGGTGTAGTAACGATTCACCTCATCAGCGTCGAACAGGCCGTCGCCATCCGTGTCGAGCTTAAGCGGGTCGCTAGGCGTCTCCGACTGCAGTTCAACGCGATCGGACAGACCATCACCATCGGTGTCGGCCAGGGTTGGGTCTGTATGGTGCTCGTTGACCTCCTCCCCGTCCGACAGACCATCGCCGTCGGTATCGGCGCCATGCGGATCGGTGCCGTGCTCCTGCTCTTGCAGATTGCTCAGGCCATCGCCATCCGGATCGTCCTGGGCAATACCTTCCTCAGCGACCAATGGATCGAAGCCGCTGTAGAACTCGAAGCCATCGAGGAGCTGATCACCATCGGTGTCGGCGTTATCCAACGCGGTACCCAGCAAGGTTTCGTTTACATCCGACAGTCCGTCGCCGTCAGTGTCGGTGCGGCCTGGTAGGCGGCCTAGCTGCATCTGGTAGGTGCCAAACGCGGTCGGCGTATACGTAATGGTGGTGCCGGCCAAATCAGGGCGCCCGCTGAACCACTCCGTCAGATCTTGGCCGATGAATACATGGCGGTTCTGGCTGGCGCTGAAGTCTACGCTCTGGCCTTCCGAGTTGCTGCTGCCGAAGCGGAAACGGGTTTCGGCACCTTCCCAAGCTTTATTGGACAGCGCGTAGTAACGCATTTCGATGCGCCCATCGCGATGCAGAATGACCTGCATATCGATGCGCGGCGCGGCATACCAGTCATCAATCGCAGCCGGCACCCAGCCGACCCACGAGATCACCCAGCGGTCAGGCTGCTTGTCGATATAGAAGCTATGGGCGCTGTCGTACACGCTGAAGTTACCGTGCAACGGCACGATTTCCACATCGCCGACGGTCACCCGATGGTCATAGGCAGACGCATACACCTGCGCATACGGGCGGCTGAAGTCTTCTGGCAGCGAGTCGTAATAGTTGCCGCTGGAGATCGCATTGCCTTGTTCGCCCATCGGTAGCACGTAGCTTTCGTCAACGGCCAAGACCACGTCACCGAGATCACTCGCACCCCGCTCAGGTGTGCTAATCGTCTGCGTCAATTCAACAGTTTCACCGAGCACTTCTTTGCTCAGGCGCAATGTCCAGGTTTCGGTCTGACGTGGATCGAACTCCTGCGTGGTGAAGCGGCCCTGCGCATCCGTTTCACCGCTGATGGTCATTTCGCCTTGGTCTTGGCGCAGCTCAACGCTGGCGCCAGTGATCGGCCCGCCGAGCTGGTTGACCGCACGCAAGGTGAACGTTGAGAGCGGCCGCGGCGCGACGGCCACATCCAGCGTGTTGCTGGTGCGGTTGCCGGCGCTGTCGGTGGCACGGATTTCCAGATGGGTGCTGTCGGCACCTTCCGGCAGTTGAATGGTGTAAGACAAATCACCGCCAACGCTGCCTTGCTCACGCAATACGCCGTCCTGCCAGAACTCTACCGCTTTAACCAAGCCGTTATCCCGAACCTGAACGCTGACGTTCAGGGAATCACCGGCATAGAACGGTCCATCCAGGGTACCGAAGGTCGCGACCGGCGCAGTAACATCCGCCACTTTCGGCTCATCATCCTGACCATCCGGAATACCGTCGTTATCCCAGTCGCCATTGTTCGGATCCAGGCCCAGCGGAATTTCTTCAGCGTCCGGCATACCGTCGTTGTCGCTGTCCACCAGGCTTTGCCAGTTGACCAACTGCGCATGCTCTTCAACGGTCAGGCCGACCTCTTCAAAGCTGGCCGAACTCAGCTCGGTGAGGATGCGCTGGGTTTCAGCACGGCTGTAGTTCTGCACGGCGTAGTGCATCAGCACCTGACGGCTGCGGGGCTGTAGGATCAGGCTGTAGTTCATGGCGTAGTTGTCGCCACTTAGCGATACCGACACCGGTTTGGTGGTGGAGCCGGCGTCACCGAACAGGTGGCCCATGGCCGGGTCGCCACCATTGTCGCCGTCGTCGGTGAGCAGGTAGTAGTCATTGGTATCAAACACCTTGTCGCCGGACGAGGTATTGACCAATTGCGTATTTCCGTCAGACCCCAGGTTGCCGCTGATGCTGACCGGCACGGTCATGACCGCATCCGTCGGGTTCTCGATCAGCTCGAGGAAGCGTGCATAGTTCTTATCGGCCGGGATATAGACCTTACGGGTTACGCGCAGACCGCCATTCACGGTTTGCACCGGCAAGGTCACCTCACGGTTGCCCAGGCGCAGCTTGCCGCGGGACGCACCCGGCATACCTTGACCATTCACGGTCAGGTTCTGACCGCCGTCATAGGCGTCGGAGGTGCCGTCACCGATGCTGCCGGTACCGGTTACATCCCACCAGTAGTTATTGCCATACAGCACATAACTGAGGGTCGTTTCACCGTCATAGCTCAATTGGCTATCCGGAATCATATCCAGCGCACGGCGGCCTTCAGCATCCAGCACCAGCGCCGGAACATTGACCTGTTCGCTGTCAGCCGGAATATCCACTTGGGCGCTGGCGATCATGCGCTGGGCGCCGAACACGGCGGAGGCGCTCACACCGATGCGGGTGTCTTTGCTCAATACCACCAGGCTGTAACGGCCGTTGGCGTCGGTGGTGGTCTGCTGGGTTTTCACCTGCACGGTGGCGCCGGCCACCGGCCCGCCAAGTTTGTTCAGTACCTGACCACTAAAGGTCAGCTCCGGTACCACGTTGACGTCCACAGTCAGGTCGACGGTGCGCACGTTGTTATGGCTGTCGGTGGCGCGCACTTGCAGCAGCGTGCTCGCGCTGTTCGGCAGCAATACCGTGAAGGTCTGACGACCACCTTGGGTACGGGTTTCGCGCAGCTCGCCGTCTTGCAACAGTTCGACCTTGGTGACGATACCGTTGTCGTTGACCAGCGCAGTGACGTCCAGCGGCTCGCCGGCGTAACGGCGCACGACCGGCAACTGTTCGAAGCTGACATTTGGCGCGGTGGCATCGGCGACCAGCGGCTCGCTGTCCTGGCCGTCTGGAATGCCGTCGCTGTCGCTGTCCGGGTTGTCAATGTCAGTGCCCAGGCGGATTTCATCGGCGTCGCTCAGACCGTCTTCGTCTCTGTCGTAGAAGGCAAAGAAGTTCACCACTTTGCCGGCCACGGTGGCGTCGAGGTTATCCAGACCCAAACCTTTGAGGCTGCGCAGCTTGGCGGCGGTGTCCAAGGCCGCGTCGGTGGAACCTTCCAGGGTGGCGAAGTGCATGATCACGCGGCGCTCGCCCGCCGGAATACGCAGTTGGTAATCGGCTTGCCATAGGCGACCGGTCTGGCTGACGTAGCTGGTGCCCTGACGCCGGTTGCCGTTGCCCGCCAGTACGTGCAGAAGCACTGGGCGCGTTGGTGTGGCGGTGTCGCGCAGGGCCAGGAAGTCGTCGCCAGTGGTCAACTGTGCGTCGCCGCTGCTGGTGGCGATGGCGACCTGGCTGTCGGCATTAGCGCCATAGTAAGACTGCAGACGTACCGTGGTGACCTGCTCTTGGCCTGTCGGGTTGTCGATAATTTCCAGGTAACGGGCATAAGCGCCGCCAGCACTTGGCACCAGCACTCGACGGCTAACCACCAGGTTATTGATGCGGCGTGCTTCGTAGTGGTACTCGCGGCCGTTGGCCGAGCTGCTGGCTTGCAGGTAGCGGTAGTTATAACGGCCACCGTCGATATACAGCTGGAACGCGCGGTTGCTGTTGATTGCATCGCCGGTGCTGGAATAGCCATCGCCGTTTTCCGCGAAATAGATTTGGCGGTTGTTTTCATCGGTTGCCCAACGGGCAGGGTAAACGGTCGGGCGATCATCACCGGCCAGTTTCGGGTTGGTGTTATCAACAAAGCGCTCGTTGATGTCCTGACGGCCGCCGGCATCGGTATCCACTACCAGCGGATTACTCACTGGTGTACCGAGCACTTCCCAACCATCAAGCAGTTCGTCGCCGTCGGTGTCGTTATTGCGCGGGTTGGTGCCAGCCAGGAACTCGCCCAGGTTGTTCAGGCCATCGTTGTCGGTGTCGGCAGTAGCCGAGACGTTCAACAGGTTGTTGTCGATCTCGAACTTGTCGGACATGCCGTCGTCGTCGCTATCGACCTTCAACGGGTCAGTGCCATGGTTGTTGATCTCAGCGTAATCGCTGAGGCCATCGCCATCGCTATCGACCAGGCTCGGGTTAGTGCCACGATCTATTTCGTCGGCATCAAACAGGCCATCCAAATCAGTGTCACGCGTCAGCGGATTGGTGTGGTGGGTCAACACCTCCGCGCCATCGCTTAAGCCGTCGCCATCGGTATCGGCCACGCGTGGGTTGCTGCCCGCTTCCTGCTCTTGCAGGTTAGTCAGGCCGTCGCCGTCGGTGTCGATCTGCGCCTGGCCGTCGTTGGCCTTAGGATCGAAGCCGTAGCGCTGTTCGAAACCGTCATTGAGGCCGTCGTTGTCGCTATCCGCCTTAAGCGGGTCGAGGCCCAGCAGCACTTCGTCAAGGTCGGCGATGCCGTCCAGATCGGTGTCGACCAGGGTGGTCCAGTTAGCGATATCACGCTGTTCTTCAACCGTCAGGTTGGACTCTTGGTAACCCTCGGCCGAGAGCGCTTCAAGAATGCGTTTAGCCTCGGCACGGCTGTTGTTTTGCACCGCGTAATGCAGGATGGCTTTGCGGCTATGGGCCGGTACGGTCAGCACATAGCTGATCGAATAGCTGTTGGCGTTGCCGCTCACCGCGGTTGGTTGCACCGGTGCCACTTGGCCGCCGAACAGCACGCCCGAGGCCGGGCGGCCGCCGTTATCGGTGGCATCGTCGGACACCAGGTAGCGGTCCAGGCCGTTGACATCCAGGTCACCCGAAGAGGTAGCGGTGATGCGCCGGGTATCGTTGTAGAAGTTGCCATAGATGCGCACCGGCACGGTGATGGCGCTGTCCGTGGTGTTCTCGAACAAGTCCAGATAACGGGCATAGGCCTGATTCTGCGGCACATACAGCTTACGGCTGACCTGCAGCGAACTCATGGCTTTGGCTGGCAAGGTCAACTCACGGCCGTTCTGCCGCAGTTGGAACGGGTGCGGCGATTCGTTGCTGTAGTAGTTTTCGTTGACCAGCAGGTATTGAGCGCTACTGAAGGCGTAGTTCGACCCGGCCTGAACGATGCCGTAGTAGGTGTAGAAATCCCAGGTGTACTGGTTGTACAGCGTTTTGTAGGCGTTCTGCTCACGGCTGTCATAGGCCAGATGACGACCCTCAATCGGATCGACGGCACGACGGCCCTCGGCGCTGAGTACCAAGTCGGCAATGCTGGTGCTGCCACCACGCACCGGCGTGAATACCGGACTGATAGCGCTGACTGCTTGCTTACCAAACAGCGCAGTGGCCTTGACCTGCGGATCCAGCAGCGTAGTGGCGGCATTTAAGCTGTAACGGCCTTGGCTATCGGTGGTTACCGCATTATCCGGCGACGATGTGCTGCCAGTGCCGTTGGCGAAATCGATTTCGTCGACAAAGATCCAGTTGCCATTGCCCTTGAGGGTCACCCGCACATAACGGCTCTGGATATTCAGACCGGCCATTTCCAGCCAACGATGGGCGCTCATCGAGTTGTTGGGGAAATCGTTGGCCGAGCTTGGCGGCACCAGCAGGCTGCCGACGCTGACCCAGTTTTCGCCCACGCGCTGGAATACTTCCAACGACGGCAAGGTGACGTTGCTGGAGGACTCTTGTGTGGCACCGACTTTAAGCGTGTCGATCAGCGCGGTACGGCCGAAGTCGAAGTCGACATTGACCAGACGGGTGTTCCAACCCAGCCACTCATAAGCGGTGCCTTGGCCAAGGTTGACGTTGTAACCGGCCACGCCGATCTGGTCGTCGATCAGCTGTTTACCGGTGTTATCGGCGTAAGAAGAGTGCGGCGTCTGGTCGAGGCTGTAGCTGACCGGCACCACCGGCCCACGGGCGTATTCATTAACCAACACCACCTTGGCCCCAGCCACTGGCGTGCCATTGCCATCGACCACGCGCCCAGTCACCTGGGTGCCGGCATCAGCGCTGATGCTAAAGCGCTGCACGCTGGTGCGGCTTTCGTTGCCGTTGGTGTCGCGGGCGCTGACTTCCACGGTCAGTTCGCTGCCCTGCTCCGGCACCACAATCACGTACTCATACGGGCCACGGGCAAAGCTGCCGCTCGCCGCGCCATTGACGTAGAAGGTCACGTCGGTCACGCGGCCGTTATCGGTGGCGCTGGCGATCAGGCGCAGTTGCTGGCCATGCACCAGGCTGCTGCCAGCGGCTGGCGCGGTCAGGGCGACTTGTGGTGGCAGCAGGTCTTTGGCTTGCGGCTCGGCGTCTTCGCCGTCGAGCAGGCCGTCTTTGTCCATATCGGCGTCTAGCGGGTTAAGGCCAGCTTGCACTTCGGCGCCGTCGCTCAGGCCGTCGTTGTCGGTGTCCTTGACCTTTGGATTGGTCAGGGTGTCGAGGATTTCCTGCTTGTTCGTCAGGCCGTCCTGGTCGTAGTCCTGGTTGGCGTCGGCAGCATTGCGCGGATCGAGGATGTCCTCGTACGGGCCTTTGGTTTCGATAAAGTCGGAGAGCCCGTCATTATCGGTGTCGGCGTTGTTCGGCAAGGTGCCGTAGGTGTAGATCTCTTCGTAATCGCTGATGCCATCGTCGTCGCTGTCAGCTTTGCGTGGGTTGGCGCCGCGATTAACTTCGTCAGCGTCCAGCACGCGGTCCAGATCGGTGTCTTCGCTCAACGGGTCGCTGTTGTATTGGTCGACTTCAGCGCCATCGTTCAGGCCGTCGGCATCGCTGTCGGCCTGACGTGGGTGGGTACCCAGTTCTTGTTCGCGCAGGTTGCTCAGGCCATCGCCGTCGCTGTCCAGGCTTTGCTCGCCAGCCACCAGCGGGTTGAAGCCGTACTTCACTTCAAAACCGTCGAGCAGGCCATCGCCGTCGCGGTCGGCGACAAAGGCGCTGGTGCCATTGGAATATTCGTAGACGTCTTTAAGGCCGTCGTTGTCGCTGTCCTTCAAGGTCAGCTCGTGCATCAACACCAGAATGTTGGGCTGCTGAATGGTGAACAGCGGATCAGTTTCGCCCGGGCGCCAGCCGTAGGTCGGTTGATAACCGAAGTACACCTGGCCTTGGCCAAAGGCATAACGCACAGCGGTCACACGATTATCTGCACGTACACCGGCGTAGGTCAGCGGTACAAGGTTCTGCCCTAAGGTCTCCCGGCGCATATAAGAAAGGCCGCCGTAAGTATTATTCCGGTAGGGCCACCAAGAGCCGGCCTTGCCTTCGCTGAGCTCAGACCAACGATATTCCGGCACCTGTTTTTGATAGCTACCGGTCCATACCGACTCAATAGCAGGCTGCCCCGGCACATCGACCATCTCACCGCTTGGGTTGTATTCCTCGTTGAAAATCAACACGCCGCCGCGCTCAACAAACGCGAAAACCTTGCTGCGGTAGTTGGAATAGCTGGTATTGCCATAGTTCTGGCGCGAGCTGTCGATAATCAGCATATCGATGGAGGTCATATCCAGATCGGCCATGCTGGTGACCAGTACCGGCTCGTAGCCGGCACGCTCGATGATCTGCCGCTGCGAGTTCGAGCCGGTAGCCGTGCTGGCGTTGAAATACCCCACCCGCACCTTCGGCGAAACCAAGGTGATGGTGCCTACGTCCGTAGTACCGCCCCACACCGGCTCGACATCGGCGGAGGTCGCGGTCACGCCCTGGCTGCCGAGAATACCGTTGGCGATCACCTGCACATGGCCCGGTGCAACCGGCACGCCGGTCAGGACAAAGCTGCCGTCGGCGGCGGTAACGCCGGTAATGCCCAGGGTTTCCACCTGTGCATTGGCAATCGGTTGGTTGCCGCTGTCGAGCACGCGGCCAATCACGGTGGTCAGCGGGTCGGTAACCAGCGCATACGTTTGCTCGCCGGTGGTGCCGCTGTTGTTGTTGGTGTCGGTGGCGATCAGTTCCAGGCGCAGGCTGTCGGCATCGCTCGGCAGGGCCATGGCGTAGGTAAATGGCGCACTGGTCAGCAGCGCGATCTGCGCACCGTTAAGGCGTACCGATACTTTGGTAACCCGGCCGTTGTCGGCAAGGCTCGGGGTGATCACCAGGTTGAGGCCTTTGATCAGCTGTTTGCCCGGCGCCGGGTTTACCAGCGTTACGGTCGGTGCCTGGGTGTCTTTGACCAGCGGCTGGCTGTCTTCGTCGTCACGCAGGCCGTCGCCGTCGGTATCGGCTTTTAGCGGGTCGGTGTGCAGTTGGTCGACTTCAACGCCGTCTTTAAGGGTGTCGCCGTCGCTGTCCGGGTTATTGATCAGGGTGCCGAGCAGCACTTCGCGGGCGTTGCTCAGGCCGTCGTTGTCTTTGTCACTGGCACCGTCGCCGGCATCGCTTGGGTTAAGGCCCATATCCAGTTCCAGCTTGTCTGGAATGCCGTCGCCATCGGTGTCTTTCTTCAGGGGTGAAGATGCCGGGATATTGCTGACTTCCTGACCATCGCTCAGGCCATCACCGTCGGTGTCAGCCTTGAGCGGATCGGTATGGTGGGTGCGCACTTCGGCGCCGTCGGAGAGGCCGTCGCCGTCGGTGTCGATTACCCGCAGTTTGGTGCCGGCGGTTTGTTCTTCAAGGTTGCTCAGGCCGTCGCCGTCGAGGTCTTCGGCGCCGTCTTCGATGCCATTGCCATTGGTGTCGCGCAGCGTTGGGTCGAGGCCGATGGTTTCCAGTTCCAGCTTGTTCAGCAGGCCATCGCCGTCGAAATCGGCCAGCGGGTCAAACACCTGGATGCTCAGGGCGTTGCCGATTACCAGCGCTTTTGCCGGCGTGCTCGCAATAGTGCCGGTCAGGGTCAATGGCAGCAGCGCGCCGTCAGCAATGGCGTTATTTGGCTGGGTAAAGAAGGTCGGCACGGTCAGCGTGCGTACCGGGCTGTAGTACCAGTTAAAGCCCTGGCTCTGACCGCCCAGTTCAGCGCGGGTATTGCTCGCCGCCCACCAGCTGACGTTATCAGCGGCCAGCATTGGCACTTGATAGCTCTGCCCAGCCAACAGTTTTACCGGGCCTACGGTGTTGAACAGCGCGTGTGGTGCACATAGCTCGCCGCCCTGCTCGCGTACCTCGTCGTTACGGGCCACGCCACGTAGGCCAGAGTCGCTGGTGTCAAAGCTGTAGCAGCGGCCCAGTTGCAGCACCGGCTGAGCGACAAAGCTCAAGGTGCGGCCGTCGTTGCTAAGGGTCGCGGTGCCGTTGCGCACGCCGGTGCCTTCAAGCAGCTTGATCGCGCTGCCGCTGTCCAGGCGCACCGGTTCGTCGTAGTCGAAGTACGCGCGCAGTACCGTGCCGTCGCGGGCTTCAATCACGCTGTGGATGATTTCTGGCGGTTGCAGGGTGAAGTTGATGCGGAACTGGCTGGCCAGATTCAGCTGCGGCAAGGCGGCTACCGGGCCGCTCAGGCTAACGGTGACTTCTTCAAAGGTTTCATCGCTGATCGCCAGCCAGGCTTGACCCTGCACCAGCTCCACGGTGGCGCTGCCGGCTTGGCCATTGATGGCCGCCGCGCCGCTAACGCGGGCCTGCACGCTGAGGTTGGCCGGTTGGCCATCGAGCTGGCTGATGCGGTTGCCGAAGCGGTCTTGCAGCATCACTTGCAAGCGCACGTCTTGTTTTACGCCACGGGCCAGTACGTCGCCGTCGGCCTGCACGCGGCCTTGGTCGTTAAGCAGACGCAGGTGGCTGGCGGCGGCTGGCAGCACATCAAGGGTCAGGGCGCTGACACCGTTGCTGATCGAGCCGGCACCGTTGTAGGTGTAGCGAATGCTGTTGCCGCTGCTGCTTACTGGCAGGCTGAACTGACCAACGCTCTGGCCGGCTTGCAGGTTGAGCACGGCGCGACCGTCTTTGAGGGTGACGCGCACTTGCTCAACGGTCTGGCCGTTGGCGCTGGTGCTGCCAATCTGAATGCCGCTGCCCGGTGCCACATGGAAGTCGCTGGCCGGCAGGGTCAACTGCAGCACGGTGCCTTGGTCGCTGCCGATGTTGTTCAGTACCAAGTCCTGGGCCTGGATGCTCAGGCTGGCGTTGCTGCCCGCAGCCATTGGCGGCAGGTAGCTAAGCAACAGGTGGCGGGTTGGGCCGGCCTGCACGCTGAAATTTTTCTCGGCGCGGGCAATCTGGCTGAACTGCGGCAGGTCGGCCCACAGTTGGTAGTCGCCCATGCTGCGGTCGGCGTCCAGGGTCCAGCCGGCGTAGCCGCTGGCATCACTGCTGGTGGTGCCGAGGGTTTCCACATAGCCATCGCTGAGGCGACGCAGGCGCCATTGCACAGGTTGGTCTGGCACTGCTCGCGCGGCAGCGTCCTGCACTTTCACCCGGTACAGCGGCCGACCTTGAACGGACACTGAGGCCGGGTTGTCGCTGCCCTGCAGGTTGACGAAGCTCACCAGGTTTGGCGATTGGGTCAGGGCCACGCTGTAGTCCTGGCTCAGCACCTGCTGGCCCATGCGGTCGGTCAACTCAACCTGTACGCGGAACTGGTCGTTCGGCAAGGCGGTATCCGGCATACGCAGGTCACGGGCGTAGCCGTTCCAGTAGTCGCCATTGGCGCAACGGAAGTAGTCATTGGCGCCGCGTAGGCAGCTGAACAGCTCCTGACGCACATCGCCAATACGCTGCACCACCCGCAGGGCCAAGCCGCCGGTGTCGTCGATGGCATTCAGGTTGCCGAGGGTGAGGCGCGCCAGGCCGCCATACACGCCACGGGCCGGCAAGGTCACTTGCAACAGTTGCGCATTTGGCGCCTGGTCACGCACTACCCGCAGGGTTTGCGGCGACGATTCGCTGACCTGACCACGGCTGTCGGTGAGCAGCACTTTGAACGGTGCATTAAGGGTGGTGGCTACGCGCTCGGTGCGTTTGTCCTGCACGGTAAAGGTGCGGCCATTGATCGCCATACCACTGACATCGTAGTGATCGGTAAAGCCGTTCCATGCCAGGTCCACAGCTTTCAGGCCGACATCATCCTTAGCCGACAGCTGCACGTTAAAGCTGCTGCGTTCGATGATCTCGCTTGGCAGTACCAGATTGGTCACTTCCGGGAAGGCATCATCAATCACCGTTACCCGCAGCTCAGCACTGCTGGTATTGCCCGCCTGGTCGCGCACTTCAATGTTGTACACCTGCTCGCCCAGGCTGCTTGCCGCATCCTGGTAGGTAAGCAGGTTTTTGCCAAAGGCCACGGCAACAACCTGGCCGTTGCGCAGCAGGGTGGCTTTGTCGAGGGCGCCGTCGGTGTCGGCCATTTGCGCTTTGATGGTGAACGGGTAGCCGCGTACCGCTTTTTTGCTGTCGAGGAATACGGCGGCGCCTTCGTAGCTGAGGCTGACGGTCGGGGCTTTGGTGTCTTGGTGACGGTAGAAGCGTTTGGCCGCCGACTCGGCGCTGTTGCCGAACACGTCCACGGCGCGGGCTTTGAGGTATTGGCCGGTAAAGCTGGTGTCCAGCGCCAGGCTGGCTTGGAACGGTTCGGCTTTGCGTACGGCGACACGCTGCCATGGGCCGGTGCTGGTGGCCGAGAGCAGGAATTCGACTTGCGCCAGCGGTTGCTGGCTGCCGGCGATTTGCGCGCTGGCAGTAAGTGGCAGCGGCAGCCAGGAGTGTTCGTCGGCGGTGAGGCTGACGGTGAATGGGTTGGCGACGCCGTCGCCCGGCATCAGGAACAGGTCGCGGGCAACCGATTCGCGCACTACGCCATACACGTCTTCGCTGCGCAGGGTCAGGGCGAAGTTCTGCCCGCCTGGCAAGCCGGCTGGCAGGCGCAGGCTGGTTTGGTTCAGCGCCTGCTTCAGGTTGCCAATTGGCTGGCCGTTGATGCTGATGGTGGCGCCACGCAGGGCGTCGCTGTTCAGGCCTAGCGGCAATACTTGCGCTGGGGTCAGGCGGCTGCCGGTCAGCGGTGTGAGGGCGGCGGCATCGGCAGCACCCAGGCCGTATGGCAGTTGGAACAGCTGTACGCCGGCCGTGCCTTGGCCGACGGCCAGGCGATTGTTTTCCACGGCCAGGGCGGTGCTGCGTTGGGCCAGCAGCAGTTTGCTGTCGGCGACCACTTGGCCAGTGGCAGGTTCAACGGCATCCAGGCGCACGCCTTGTGGTTGCGCTTGTTCCAGCCACAGCAGGTTGCCGCCCAGGTACAGGTTGCTGATGCTGGCGCCGGTGAGCAATTGGCTGCGTTGGCCGCTGCGCAGGTCGAAGCGCCAGGCGCTGTCGCCGAGCAGGTAGAACAAGTAGTCGCCGCTTAAGGCCAGCTGGCGAACTTCACCGCCCAGTTGGGCGCTGAGTTCGCGCGACGGGCTTTCGGCGTCGCCGCGCAGGTCCACCAGGAACACCCGGCCGCTTTCGCTGAGTACGGCCACTTGTTGGCCACGAGCCGACAGTTGACGGAGGTTTTCCTGGGCGGTGATTACCAGGCTGCGTTTGCTGTCGAGGTTGCTTAGCGCGGCCAGTTGCAGGCTGCCGCCGCTGGCGACGATCAGATAGTCGGACGACACGGCCAGGTCGCTGGCGGCGATGGCGTTAAACACGGTGCGGGTGGCCAGGTTGCTGCGGTTTAGCGCTTGCACTTGTTGTTGCTGGTCTTGCAGCACAAACCAGGTATTGCCGGCGGCGGCGACTTTGCTCGCGGCTTTGGTAAAGGCGGTTTCCGGGTACAGGCTCGACTGCCAGGTGCCACTGGCGTCTTGACGCAGCACTTGCGCGCCGAAGTTATCGGCGGCGATCAGCAGTTGGCCGTCACGCAGGGCCAGGCTTTCAACGCTGCCACGGGTTGGCGTGACGGCCGTGCGGCTGTCGTACAGGCTGACGTAACCGTCGCTGCCACGCACTGGGCTGAGGACCTGACCTTCGCTGCCGCCGAGCCACAGTTTGCCGCCGGCCCACTGCGCGGCGTCGACCGCAGCAGCCACCAGCGACCAGTTGCCAACGCGCTGTTGGGTGGCACTGTCGATCAGCTGAATGCGTTGCGGCGCCACGGCCAGCACTTGGCCTGGCAAGGCGAACAGACGCTTGGCGCCAAGGCCCAGTTGGGTGGAGGTGCCTTTCAGGCTGGCATCCAGACGCCACAGGCGGCCGGCGTTATCCAGTACCTGCACATAGTCACCGGCACGCACCACGCTAAGCAGGCCTTCGCCAGTAAAGCTGGCTTGGGTTTGGCCGCTGGCGGACAGGCGCAGCAGTTGCCCGCTGGTCAGGGCCAGGAAGCCATCGCCGTCGGCCAGCAGTGCGCGCACTTCGGCGCCGAGGGTTTGCGTGCTGGCGGCTTTCAGTTGATTGCCGACGGCATCGAACCAGTACAGGTCGCGGGCGCTGGCGGCGAGGATGCGTTCACCCTGCACGGCCAGGTGTTGCAGCGGCGCGGCGACGGCGACAGTGCCGGCGGTTTGCAGGTTGTCGGTGGGGTCGAGCAGGGTCAGGCCGAAGCCT
This sequence comes from Pseudomonas sp., assembly GCF_037994325.1. Taxonomy (GTDB): domain Bacteria; phylum Pseudomonadota; class Gammaproteobacteria; order Pseudomonadales; family Pseudomonadaceae; genus Aquipseudomonas. The sequence goes on along the minus strand of NZ_JBBNAH010000531.1, from coordinate 9,851 downwards.
TTGACGCTTAGCAGCAGGTACTGCTGCAAGTAATCCATCGCGGCGATATCGCCACCCAGGCGCTGACGCAGGCCGTTGGCATCGTGCAGCTCGGCACCACGGGCCAGCCACTGGCCGCCCACTTGTGGCAACAGCACATCAAACGGCACACGCACGCTATCGCTTTGCAGGTGCCAGGCATCCACCACCGGTGCGCTCCAGCGCTGTTCCTGCTGGTTACCCAGTTCATCGTTAATCAGGGCGCGCACGCGCAGTTCTTTCAGGCCGGCTGGCAGGCGCAGAGACACGCTGTCGCTGCCGCTGGCGAGCAATCTGTCGCCGCCATCAAGGGCTTCCAGGCTCAGGCGATAACGCGCGGCATCCACCCCGTTGAGGCGCAGCTCAACCTGGCTGCCGGCATACAGCACGCTTGGCAGGCCGGTCAGGGTCGGTTGCGGCAGTTGCTGCGCCGGCGCCACGCGCAGGTTCAGTTGCTGTTCGCTGTAGTGGAAGTCGCCAGCGAAGTAGGCACGGGCACGCAGGGTGAAGCTTTCCTGCACGCTGACTTGTGGCAGGCGCAGGCTGAATTGGCCTTTGTCGCCGGCAATCAGCAGGCGTTGCAGCGGCTGGCCGTTAAAGGTCAGCAGTTGCAGCTCAACCCAGGCCGGTACTTCGCCCACTTGGTAGCTGAGGCTAAGGTCGCTGCCTTCAGCGAAAATCTGGTTATTGCCGGCGCCGCTGAGGGTTAGCGCGGCACCCGCTGCGTTGGCTTTGCTCAGCAGGCTCAGGGCACGGCTGCCGGCGGCGTCTTGCCATTGCAGGCTGGCGCTGTCGCTGGTCGGCATGTTCAGCCAGTGGAAGCTATGGCGCAGGCCCGTCACGGCGCGCTGAATTTCGCCTGTGGCGCTAAGGGTGGCGGCATTGCCGTCGCTGCCAGCGGCAAACTGTGCCGCCAATGGCAGGCGCGCGCCGGCAGTGATCTGCGAACCGTCGTCCGGGCTCAAGCTGGCGGCTTGCACGCTGCCGGCGGCCACATTGATGGCCAGTTGTTGGTTGCCGGCGTGGTCGTTCAGGTGCAGGGTCAGGGTGCTCGCTGGGGTCGCCACCAACCAGGCACGGCCTTGAGCAAATGGCGCGCCCAGGTAGCTGTCCAGCTCGCCTTTATAGAAGTACGGCTGCGCGGCCAGCACCTGACCTTGTGCGTCGCTAAAGCTGATATCGGCCGTACCCAGCGCGGCTTCGGCCGTAGCCGGCAGACCGCCAACCAACACGCCAAATGGCAGCCGTACGCTTTGTGCGCTCAGCGCGGTGCGCGTCGGGGCAGTCACAGCCAATGGCTCGACCACCAGCTGTTGCGCGCCATCACGCACTTGCAGGGATATCAGTTGGCCGGCGACAAAGCTCATGGCCTCGCGCTCGTTGCTCAGGGCACCGACACGCTCGCCGCCACGCCAGGCCTGCCAGCTGTCGCCGTAGAGGTCTTCGCTCACCTTCAGCCAGCTCAGCTCGCCGTCGAATACTGCTTGGCTAACCTTGCCACCCACTGGCAATACAGTGGCCGCGCCGAGGCTCAGGCCTTGTTCGCTGGTGATGACCTGTTGGCTGTTAACCGCCGTGGCGGTCCAACTCAGCAGGCGCTCGCCTTGCAGGGCAAAGCCGATACGGTCAGCCAGCTCTACGTGGCCGCTGCGCACCAGTTGCGGCAGGCGTTGGTCATCCAGTTGCAGCCAGTCCAGGCCTTTATTGGTGAGCACCACCAAGCGCTGACCATCGACCTGCAACTGACGAATGTCATCGCTAAGGCTGACGCCGATCAGGTCGGCGAAGCCGGCAGTACCGACGGCATAACCACCCAGTTGCTGGCCATGGCGAACAAACAGCAGTTCACCGCTACCGCCCAGCAAGGTGCCGGCGATGGCTTGTTCTACGCCGTTCTGCCAGGCGTTGTTGTGCCAGCGCCAAACGCGCAGGTAGTCCTGACCGTCGCGGCGCACTTGCGCGGCAAGCAACGCGCCGGTGTAGGTCAGCGCGCGGACCTGGCCACCGTCGCGGCTTTCCAGCACGCCATCGAGGGTGCGAAGGCGGTAGCCATCGCGCTGCGCGTTTTCCGCCCAGACGGCGCCGTCGGCATGGCCAGGCAGCGCGGTAAGGAAGGCGGCATGGACGCCGGTGTCGATCGTGTCGCGACGAGTTTCGGCTTGCAGGTACGCGAGTTTTTCCAGGCTGCGGCTGGCGTTTTTCTCGTGGCCGGAACGGTCACGCAGCACGGCGTCCAGGCGCAGGCTGTTGCCTTGCAGACGGCTGTTCCACACCTGACGGGCAGCGCTGAACAGCAGCACCGCCGGGGTAGTGGCCTCGCTTGGGTCGAACAGGTTAAGCGCCGAGGTGCTGTTGAAGTCGCCCATGGTGGCTGGCGGCGGCGCTTGCAGCCACAGCTGCGAACCGGCGAGCAAGGTGGTTGGCGGTTGCAGATCAAGGCCAATGTCTTCGCTGATGCCGGTGTCGGCATGCAGGTTAACGATGCGCTGGCTGCGCAGGGTCTGACCCTGCCAGGTGGCTTGCAGGCGCAGCACCAGCACGCCATCGGCGGCCACTGGCGGCATGGTCACGGCAAATTCGATGACTTCTTCACCATCGGCGCTGCGGGAAATGCTGCGCGGTGCCGGGTTGCCGGCGTGCTGCGGATCGCCAGCGATATCCAGGTACAGGTTGGCCTGTTCCAGTTTGCGCAAGCGCACCCGCACCGGCACGGTTTCACCGGCCTGCACGTTTTGCCCATCAGCTGGCACCAGGAAGCTCAGCTCCGGCGCGCCGGCCTGGCTGTCGTACGGTTGCAGGGTCACAGTCGCCGGGGCGCTGGCCAGGCCATTGAGGTCGATAGCGCGGGCGATAATGCGCAGCGGCTGGGTCGCATCGGCGGCCACCGGCACACGCAGGCGGTTCGGGTCGACCAGGCGTTGGCAGTTGGCGGCGTCGCTAAAGGTGTCGCCCGCTTGGCTATTGATGCACGCCTCAACATGGTCGATGCCGTAGCGGTCGTAGCTGCGCAGGATGACGTCGGTAACTTCACCGCGCGGCACAAACTCGCCATCCAACGGCGCAATAATCGACAGCTGCGGCGGCGTGTGGTCGGACAGCAGGTCGTAGCCCACTTGGAAGTAGCGGTAGCTTTCCTGCCCGGCCAGGCCAAAGCCCACGCGCAGTTCGGCGGTGAGCGGCGCTTGCGTGGTAGGCGCACCGGGCAGGTCTTTCAGGCGTGGGTGCAGGTAGTTGAGGCTGGCCAGCCCAGTGGCGCGGTCAAAGGTAGCGGTGGCGTAACGGCCATCCAGCACACGGATTTCGGTGGATTTCACCAGTTCCAGGTCGCCAACAATCTGGAAGCGCAGGTCAGCTGGGGTGCTCTCTTCCACCGGCGTTGGCAGGGTGCTGAACTGGCCGAGGGTCAGATCAGGCGCGCTGACTTGCGCATCAAAACGGCGCTCGCTGGTGTTACGGCCATCGCTGGCGCGCAGCAGCAAGGCAAAGCCTTGGTACTCGCCTTGGATATCAAGGTTGAACTGGCCTTTCTGCACAGTGATCCAGTCGGTTTTCCAGGTCTGCCCGCCGTCCGCGGAAACGCGGTAGGCGAAGCCCAGTTTGTCGCTGGCCTGCAGGTTATCCACAGCACTGACTTGCAGGGCATAACGGCTGCCCAGTTTCAGTTGTGTGGCGGCATTTAGCGGCTGGCCTTGCAGCAGCACTTGCAGCGAATCTTGCCGTGGCGCCAGGCGGTCTTCGGCTTGGTAGGTGACGCTGTAGGTGCCGTTGGCAATCAAGGTGTTGTTACGGGCGGCGTTGCCGGCAGCGTCGCGCACGCCGGTCAGGCTCACTTGATAGAGCGCGTTGGCTTCCAGCACTGCATCGGCGCGCAGGCGCAGTTCCAGGCGGTTGCCCTGGCTGATCACTGGGCTAAAGCGGCTGCTGATGTCTTCGCTTGGCCCGGCGTGGGTATCGTAGTCCTTGAACACTTTGGTCACGCTAAAGCCGGTCACGCTCAGCGGCTCGTCGGCTTCCAGCACCAGCGCTTGCGACGCGCCCAGGGCGTTGATCAGACGCACGCTTGGCGCGGTGTCATCAATGGCGGTCAGCCATTGGCTGGCAACGCTGTCGACCCGTTCGCTACTGGCTTCACGCACCAGCGCCACTTGGTACTGCCAACCCGGCTGGCTGCGCGGGGTAACAAAGGACAGTTGGTTGTCGCCCAGGGTAAAGGCCACTTTGTTGCTGGCACTTGGAATGATGCCTTGGCCGGCCGGGAACCAGTGCAAGCTCAAGCCTTCGGACAGACCCTGGGCCTGGATCGTGACCGGCGTGCCGCCGGCATCGCTGACCACCTGGCCTTGGGCATGGGCCGACACCACCGCGTCAATCGCCAACGGCGCAACCACCGCCAACGCGGTCGGCAGCACGGCGCGTTGCTGACCAAAGCGCACGTTGACGCTGTACAGACCGGCTTGGTCCATCTGCACGTTAAAGCTCAGTTGGTCGCCAGCGGCATTGACCTGCAACTGGTCGCGGGCCAACACGCGCTCGCCAATTTGCAGCTCATCAATCAGGTTCAACTGGCGGCCACGCAGCACATAGGTACGCGCTACACCGGTGATGCTGCGGTTTGGCAGCAGGGCGTCGAGGCGTACTTGCGCGGCGCCGAAGAAGTCCACGGCATCCACCAGCCAGGGCAGGTCGAGGTGCACTTCAGCGCCTTTGAGCCAATCCAGCGGTGCCTGACTCACGTGCAGGCGATACAGGCCGGCCGGCTGGTACTGCGCTTGCTGGCTGATGGCGCGCAGTTCGCGGCCGAGCACTTGGCTGCTGGTGGCGACGTTATCGCCCGCCAGGCCAGTGACCGCCAATTGCGCTTCGCGCCAGGCGTAGTCGGCACCGGTAAAGCGCAGGCCCACCGGCTCATCGGCGACGGCCAGGGTGTCCGGGTTCACCGCCCAGGTGTTGTTTACCGGGATGCTGGCGTTCAGGTAGCTGCTGCCGTTGCGCCATTCCAGCAGGTCGCCGTGCAGTTCCAACTGCGCCAGGCTGCCCACTTCGCTGCTGCCAACGGCCAGGCTGGCCACTTCACGGGCGCTGAGTTGGCGCGCGGCATCCACGTCGAGGTCAAACACTTGCAGGCGACCGGTATCCAGCCAGGCCAACAGTTCGCCTTGGGCGGTCAGTTGGCTGATGCGGCTTGGCAGGTCAAATTCACCCAGCACCGGCTCGCCACGGCCACGCAGCAAGGCGGCGCGTTGCACCACTTGCAGGCTGTCGCTGCCTTGCAGGTACACGCGGCTGCCATCCAGCCACAGACGTTTGGCGCTGTTCAGGCCATGGGCATGGGTACCCAACAGCTGGCTGCCGTCACGGGCGCTGCGCACTTCCAGACGGTCGTTAAACAGCAGGTAGGCGCCACGGCTATCCAGGGCGATATCCACCAGACCGGCCGGGTTATCCAGAGTCAGTTCGCGCAGTTCCGGCCCTTGTACCTGGCCCTGGAACACACGGGTGCCGGCTTTCAGCAGCAGCACATCGGCGGCCAGGCGCACTTGCTGGAAGTCGATGCCACGGGTGTTGGTCAGTACCGGCAACGCTTGTGGCGCATACAGGTTGCTGAGGTCGAAGACCTGCACCTGGGCGTTCTCGCCAAGCAGCGCGGCATAGCTGTCGCTTAGGGCGATATCTCGCAGGTTGCTGCTGGCTTGCCACTTGGCCAGCAGTTGCGGGGTGCTGCCATCGCGCAGGCTGGAGAGCTGTACATCACGGCCGGTGGCGGTGAGCAACAGGTCGCCGGCGCGGCGGTAGAAGGTGACGTTGTCGAGCTGCTTTTTCACCGGCAGTTCGATGCGCAGGCTGGCGTCGCTGGCCAGATCGCCGACAAAACCCAGGTTGCTGACTTCCACCAGCAACGGGCCGAGGTGGTCTTGCGGCACGCTAAAGCTCAGCAGGTCGGCGCGTTCCAGACGCACATCGGCAATCTGCCGGCCATTGACCCGCACCACGGTAGCTTCGCCGAAGCCACGGCCTTGCAGGCCAATCACTTCACCGGCGTTAAAGATCAGGCGTTTGCTCTGCGCCGCCAGGGTGCCGCTCAGGCGGTCGTAAATACCGGCCTGGTCGATACGCGGGTCGGCCACATAGGTAATCGCGGCAGCGCGGAACAACTGCAGGTTGCCCTGCTGCACGCGCACACCCACTGGGCGGTTGCTGCTTGGGTTGGCCAACAGGCCAGGCAGGCGGAAGCGAATCAGGCTGTCGTCGCGGTACACCACGTCGCTGGCGGCCACACGCTGACCACCCACTTCAATTACCGCATCGCTGCCGAAGTCATGGCCACGCAGGCTGATTTCAGTGCCGCCACGCCAACTGGCCTGACGCGGCGAAATGCTTTCCAGCTCAGGCTGTAGATGTTCATCGCTGATAAAGCCAAAGCGGTAGTCGGCGCCCAGGGTTTTGCCCTGCTGATCACGCAGTGCGCCGCTCAGGCTGACCTGGTACTGCTTGCCATTTTGCAGCGCCGCTGCTGGGCGCAGCACCAGACGGCCAACGCCCACCTGGGCAACCTGGCTGGCCACGGGCGCGCCGTCGAGCAACAGCTGCACCAGTTGGCTGCCGCTGTCACGCAGCTGGGCGTTATCCAGCAGGCGGTTGAATTGCACTTCAATGCCCGCGCCTGCCGGCAAGCGGCCCGACGGCTGCGGCACCTGGCTGAGAATGGTCAGGTTTTGGTAGGCCAGGGTGTTCAGGCTACCGCCCAGGTAGGTGGCGGCGTCCAGGCTTGGCAGTGGGTTTTCTGCAGGCTGGCCATCGAGGTAAACAAAGGCGCTACCGGCATACAGCGCCTGGCTACCGAGGGACAGGCTGTTGACGTTACCGACCACGCTGAAATAGTCGCGCAGGCCGATGGTGTCGGTGACGCGGCCGTTGAGCCAGGAGGAAATATCAAACAGCTGCACATCGCCCTGCCCGCCCGCGACATACAGGGTCTGGCCGGCCAGTTGCAGCTGCCCGGCAAACAAGCTGCCGCGGCTGATCAGGTAGGTGAGCTTGAGGTCGGCCACCGGCGTAGCGTCGCTGTCGCTGTTCAGCGCGAACAATTGCACCGTGGCGTTTTCACCGCTGGACACCAGCAAGCCTTGGCTGCTGATCAGCAGGTCTTCCGGGGTAAAGGCGTTGCCGGCCTGGTCGCGGGTGGCGACGCGGCGCAGCACGCGGAATTCACCGCTGGCCAGTTCCACTTCAAGCAGTTGGCGCTGGGCCGGCAAGGTCAGCCACAGGCTGGAACCGGACAGGCGCAGGCGACCCGGCGCGCCGCCAAGCTGGGCGGTGCTGATCAGGCCGAGGTCGAGCAGTTTCAGCTCTGGGGTAATGCGGTACTGACGCACGCCTTCTTTGCTGCCGACATACAGCAGGTCATCGCGGCTGGCCAGGGAAGTGATGTCGCTGGCCAGGTCGAGCTCGGCGAGCTTGTTCGGCTCGGCCGGCAGGGTCAGGTCAAATTGCAGCAGCTTCTTGCCGCCAGCAGCGAACAGCTGATGATCGTTGATCGCCAGGTCGACAAAGCCAGTGCTGCCCAGGCCGCTCGGCGCTTCGTAGTGGTACGGCTTGGCCACGCCGGCAAATTCGCGGTTAACGATTACTGGGTGTACCGGGTCGCTGATATCGGCCACCAGCAGGCGCGCGGCGTTACTGGTCACGCGGGCGACACGGCCTTGGCTGTCGACTTTATCGAAGCTGCCACCGGTTACCGCATACAGGAGTTGGCTGCTGCCATCGTCGAGGCGGGCAATCGCCGATACCGGACTGGCCATATCGCCTGGCAGGTTGACCGAGCCGGTCGGTACGCCGGTGTAGAAGTAGTCGACCGGCGACAGGCTTTGCTCGCCGTCGAACAGTTGGCTGGTCACCGCGACCTGGGCTTTACCAAAGGTGCCGGCTGGGGCACGCACTTCGGCCTTGTTACTGCTGAGAATCTTCAGGTCGCCAGCCAGGCCGCCGGCGAAACGCACCTGCATATAGTGGTTGAAACCACGGCCATACAGGGTCACCAGGTTGCCACCTTGGGGTGGGCCGGTTTGCGGTTGCAGGTCGTCGATTTCGATCTGCGGCAACACGGTCATGGCGCCTTGGCGCAGGTAGTTCAGACGCTGGTCAATGCGCTCAACTTTCACCGCCAGGCTGGCGCTGACGCCGCCCAGTTGCAGGTCGGGCACATCCACGCGCAGCTCGGTATCGCTGACGCTTTGAATCTGTTGCGCTTGCAGGCGGGTTTCGCCCAGCCAAACCGCCAGTTGCTCCGGTGCCACACCAAAGCCGCTGCCTTTGATAGAGGCGGTTTCGCCACCGGCAGCATGGAAGTAATGCAGACCAGCGGTGTTGCCCACCACGCGCTGCACTTGGCTGATCAGCGGACGAATGCCGGTGCGCCGTTCCAGTTGCAAGACAAAGGCCTGGCGCAAGGCGTGGCCGGCCAGATCGGTGAGCGCGGTGCTCACTTCGATGCGCAGCGGGCCTTGATAATCGCCTTTAAAGCGCAGGTCGACCTGGCCGCCACGCAGGGTGTTGATGCCGGTCATCTCGAAGTTGGTGGCGCTCAGCACCTGGCCGCCCTCGCCCAGCACGCGAATGGCCGAGGCCAGGTGCGCCGGGTCGGTGTTGAGCAGGTTATTGAAGGCAATCGTCACGCCTTCGTTGCTGCCCAGCACGGCGCCATTGCCTGGGGTGCTGGAGGCGACGGCGAGGTACGGCGACGTGTTGATCTGCACGCCCTTGCCATTGCCCTGCATGATCTGCCCGCCCACGCTGAGCAGCTCACCGCTGGTTTTCTGCTGTTGCCAGTAGATGGTTTGGTACTGGCCGGCAGCGTCCGCTTCGAGCAACAGGTAGCTGTCGCCGGTGCCGACGCTGATCAGCCCTTGCTGCACTTGCAGGGTCAGTTTGCCAATCGCTTCGGCTACCGAGCTGGCGGCCACAGTGCCGCGCTCAATGGCTTGCACGCGGTAATCCAGCTGCGCGCCAAAGTCTTTAAAGCTGGCCAGGTACAGCTGCTTGTCACGCAGGAACAGCACATACAGCTCGCCGTTCAGCCACTGCACATCCACTGGCGCGCCGAGCAAATCAGGTTTCAGACTGCCGTCGAAGGCGATGCTCGGCAGCGGCGCTTGGGCGCCCAGTTCGTTACGGCCAATGGGCAGGAAGCGGATATAACCGGTGCCCAAGTCATTGGCCGCGGCTACTGCCAGGGCGCCACGTTGCAGCTCTACCGCGACATCAACGGCGCGGTGGTTAGGCAGGGTCAGGCTCGACACCAGCAGCGGTTTGCTCAGGTCATTGGCGTCCACCACCCGCACGCCGTCACGGTCGTTGGCCAGGTACACCAGGCTATCGAGCACTTCCAGGCCAAGCACCGGTTCGGTGAGGCGCAGTTGCGACAGGCGGATTGGCCGTTCCCACAAACCGATATCGTAAATTTCCAGGCCGGCGGTCATCAGGAAGCGGTTGCTGGAGGTCGGTTGCGCACCGGCTTTCACCCCAACAAACAAGCGATCCCCGACCACCTGCGCCGCGCCAATCTGCATCGGCGGGTAGTTCGGCAGCAGAATGCCCAGGCCTTGCGGCAGGGTGTACGACAGCGAACCCACTTTGATTTCACGGGTGGCGGCGCCACTCGGAATACGCAGGAATACGTCGTAGATATCCGGGTCGATCACACCCGGCAGCACAAAGCTGAAGGCACGCTGGGTTTCGACGTTGTCGTGCAGGTTGATGCTGACGTTGCCTGGCTCTTCAACAATCGGGCTACGGCCGGTGTAAATCTCGGTGTCGCCGTGGCGCGCGCGCAGGAC
>NZ_JBBNAH010000530.1:0-11005 GCF_037994325.1 Pseudomonas sp. | reverse complement strand
GAGGCCCAAACGCAGGGCGTCGAGGAACTGGGTGCGTTCCCGTGGGCTGATTTTGGCGCTGGCGCATTTGTCGCGGTAGTGGGTCATCAACTCCTCGGGCGACAGGTGCACGTAGCGCAGCATGTCTTCGATGGTGTCGTGGGTTTCGATGCCGGCGTGGTAGGCGCTGCCGTCCGGGTTCTGGTAGATGTTCACCGAGTCGGTGTCACCGAACAGGTTGTGCATGTCGCCAAGAATTTCTTGGTAGGCGCCGACCAGGAAGATGCCCAGCAGATAGTCTTCGCCTTCGCGCACTTCGTGCACGGGCAGGCTGGTTTCGATGCTTTGCTCGTCGACGTATTGCTTGATTTTGCCGTCGGAGTCGCAGGTCAAGTCTTGCAGCACGGCACGGCGCAGCGGTTCTTCGCCAAGGCGATGCAGCGGCAGAATCGGCAGCACTTGGCCGATAGCCCAGGTGTCCGGCAGGCTCTGGAATACCGAGAAGTTGCAGATGTATTTGTCGGCAAGCTTGTCGTTGAGTTCGTCGAGCACTTGGCGGTGCGAGCGCTGGCGGGCTTTCAACGAGTTGTGCAGGCGCCGACATACGGCGAAGTAGCACTGCTCGGCCAGGGCTTTCTGGGTCAGGGTGATTTTGCCGTCGGCGTATTGGCTGGCCACGTCGCTCATGTAGTGAGTGGCGCGCCAGTAGGTTTCGGTGACCATTTCCAGGTCAGTTGGGCCAAGCAGGTCGACGAGCCATTGCACGGTTTCCGGCAAGGTTTCTTTGTCGTCGATTTTCGGCACGTCGTCGTTGTGTTTTTCTACGTCGGTCACTTGCACCACCAGCATGGCGTGGTGGGCGGTGAGGGAGCGGCCGCTTTCCGAGAAAATGTGCGGGTGCGGCAGTTCCTGGGCGTCGCAGAACTCTTTGAGCATGCCGACCACTACACCGGCGTAGTCGTCCATGTCGTAGTTGATCGAGCTGGCGTTGCGCGAGTGGGTGCCGTCGTAGTCCACGCCCAGGCCGCCGCCGACGTCGATATGGTCGACTGGCAGGCCGAGGCCACGCAGTTCGCCGTAGTATCGGATGGCTTCTTTAAAGCCGTGTTGGTAGTCGGCCAGGTTGGCGATTTGCGAGCCCATGTGGAAGTGCAGCAAGCGAATGCCTTGGTCCAGGCCAGCAGCGCGGAAGCGTTCAACGACCGACAACAGCTGCGCGGCAGACAAACCGAATTTGGATTTCTCGCCGCCGGTGTCGGCCCACTTGCTCGAGGCCAGGGACGACAGGCGCACGCGCAAACCAACTTGCGGGGCGACCTTGAGGTCCGCGGCTTCTTCGATCACCAGCTGAACTTCAGATTCTTTTTCGATCACGATAAAGACGTTGTGGCCAAGCTTTTGGCCCATCAGCGCCAGGCGAATAAATTCGCGGTCTTTGTAGCCGTTGCAAACGATGGTGCCGCCTTTCGGCGCCAGCGCCAGCACCGCAAGCAGCTCGGGCTTGGAGCCCGCTTCCAGGCCGATGGAAACGTTCTGGGTGGCGATGATGTTTTCCACCACCGCTTCCTGCTGGTTGACCTTGATCGGGTACAGGGCGGTGTATTTGCTCTGGTATTCCAGGCGCGCGATGTTGGCGTCGAAGGCGCCGGTGAGCTGACGCACGCGGTCTTGCAGAATGTCCGGGAAGCGCACCAGCAAAGGCAGCGAGAGGCCGCTCTGACGAAGTTCTTCCACTTGCTCGAACAGGTCGATGGGCGCGCTGTTCGGGCCGCTGGGGCGCACTTCGACGCGGCCCGCTTCATTGATGGCGAAATAGCCAGCGCCCCAATGGCGAATGCCGTAGACGCTGCGGCTGTCCGCGACTGTCCATTGGCTGCCGTCATCTTTACGTGTGCGTCGTACGGACATTCAGGTTCCCTTCTTAAAAGAATTCAAAAGCGCCGGGCAGCCCCGGCTTGAACAAGGTAAGCAATGGACATGACGATTACTGAGGTGTTCAGCCGCGTAATGAGCTAATGGGCCAACGCGAAGTTTAGGAGGCAGTGGCTTAGCCGCCAGATTTCTTCGCTTTGAAGCCTTGTTTAATCAGCTCATCAAGCAGCAGTTGAACATGATCGCCCTGGATTTCGATAACGCCGTCTTTTAACGAGCCACCACACCCGCAGCGCCGTTTAAGCAGGCTGGCCAGCTCTTTGAGCGGCTCTTCGGCCAGCGGTACGCCGCTGATGGTGGTGACGGTTTTGACGCCGCGACCTTTGGTTTCGCGGCTTACTCGGGCGATGCCATCCCCGTCGGGAATGGCGGTCTGTTTGCAGATGCAGGCGTCCACGGGCTTGCTGCAGTCCGGGCAATGCCGGCCTGCATCAGTGGAAAACACCAAACCGCCTAGGGCGGAAAAGGACGAAGCTTTCTTGACCACCGGGTTGTCCTCGGTCAGAGAGGTCCAGCGCAGCAATAAGTAGTAGATGGACCTGAAAGCGACTAGCTGACAAAGGTGTCAGCCGCGAAGCCCCACTCTGGCAGGGGCAGCGCACCTGGGCCGGGAGGCTCAGGCTTGAAAGGCGGCGCAGTGTACCGAGAAATATCCCACTTGCTAATAGCCAATTTGCGCCATTAAGCGCTGATTTCGCGACCTGCTGCGCCACTGGCCAGATAACGTTTAAACGCTTCAAAAGAATCGGGGCAAAACGGTTGGGTTTTGGCGGCGGCCAACGCCTGTTCAATCGACATAAAGCGCGCCTCCAGCACCTCTTCCGGTTGCAGCGTTAACGGCGCATCGGAGACGGCGGAAAACAGCGCGCACCACAGGCGATTGTCTGGCTCATCAAACAGAAAGCGCATGTGCTCGCGTAGCGGCACGCCGCTGATGCCAAGCTCTTCTTCCAACTCGCGGGTGGCCGACTCAAGATAGCCCTCGCCCTGCTTGACCATGCCGCCAGCGGCGACATCCCAGTAGCCGGGGTAGATGGCTTTGCTCAGGGTGCGGCGATGGACGCATAACTCGCCGGCTGTATTGAACAGCAGAATCACCGTGCCTCGGCCGATCAGCCCACGCTCGCGTAACTCGGCGCGCGGCAGGCCACCGAGTTCGTTGTCGGCCTCATCCACCCAGGCAATTTGTTCCGCATCGGAGGCGGCCCGGTGGGCGGCCTCCTGTTCAGAGACGGGCATCAACCCTGGCTCAGCAACTGACGCAGGTCGATGATCGCGGCGTTGGCGCGGGAGATGTAGTTGGCCATTACCAGCGAGTGGTTAGCCAACACACCATAACCGCTGCCGTTCAACACCATGGGGCTCCACAGCGGTTCTTGCGAGGCTTCCAGCTCACGGATGATCTGGCGCACGCTGACCGTGGCGTTCTTTTTCGCCAGTACGTCGGCGAAGTCGACCTCAATGGCACGCAAGATGTGCGACAGCGCCCAAGCCTGACCACGGGCTTCGTAGAACACGTTGTCGATCTGCATCCACGGGGTTTCGTACACTTCTTCGCGCACCGCCGGTACGTCACCCGCAGTTACTTCCTGCGCCGGCTCTTTGACCACGCTATTCAGCCGCACTTGGCCAACGCTGGCAGACAAGCGTTGCGACAGCGAACCCAAACGGGTGGCGGTGTCGCCCAGCCAGTTATTCAGGTTGTCGGCGCGGGTATAAAACTGCGCGCTGGGCTGGTTCGGGTCGGAAAGACGGGCGAGGTAACGGTCGAGGGATTTGATGCCTTCGCGGTACTCGGCTTCGGAAGCCGGCAAGGCCCAGCTTTTATTGTCGAAGTTAAAACGCGGCTCGGCTTTGGCCAGATCCGGGTCTTCGGTGGACTGGGTTTGCGAGCGGGCGAAGTCTTTACGCAGGGCGCGTGACAGGTCGCGTACTTGCACCAGCACGCCGTATTCAAAGCTCGGCATGTTGTCGAGCCACAGACCGGGCGGCGCGAGGTCGTTAGAGAGGTAGCCACCGGGCTTATCCAGCAAGGTGGAAACCACTTTTTTCAGGGTTTCGACCGTGGTGTAACCGCTGACCAGTTGGCGATTGGCTTGCTGGGCCGCTTGCTGCGCGTTTTGTTGTACCTGAAAAAAACCCGGTTCCTGGCTCCACCACCAGCCCACCAAGGCCGCGACAATTAAATAAAGTGCCAGCAACGTGCCCAGTGCACGGCTTACCCATAAGCCACCAAAGTAGCTACGCGCGCCGTCTACCGAGTTACCGACGCCATCGCGCACAGAGCTTGCGCGGTTCTTCCAATTCAACATGGCCTTGTCCTTTCAATCGAAGTCAGCAGTTCGACCACAGCCCGGCTAGAGGGTGCCGCCTGATTGGCACTATAAGGGAACCGCTTGCGGATGCGCAGCGCGACAACGCAAACTTAGCGCCGGTTGTGTATCACCTCTGTCACACGTCAGAAGTTTCCGCCGCCCGTCAATTATATGGTGTACGACTGGCGTCAAATGATCGACGGTACTAGCCTACTAAAGCGTCACTGGTAGCATAGCGCCATCATCCGAGCCGCCTCAGCGGCAACCGCCGCATCACAGAAGACGTCCGGCCATGTCCGAGCAAGAAGACCTCAGCAGCGATCGCCTCAAACACCACTTTGCCCAGCGTGTTATTCACCAGGCGCGGCAAGTGCTGGAGGTGTGGCAGCGGCTGCAGGAGCGGGAGTGGAACGACGCCGAACTGGCTGAAGCCAACCTGCGTTTGCTGCGTTACGCCGAGCGTTTTGGCCAAGATGAACACGCCCTACTAGCACGCAGCATCAGCAATTGCCTGGATGCCAGCGGTGCCAACAAAGGCCGCCTCAATAGCGCCCTGATCACCGAACTTAACCAGTTGATGCAACGCCTGTCGCGCACGGGCCTGCGCCATGGTGACCAATACGAACAAACTTTTCTGCCGCCGCTGCGCAAGCCTGTTTACCTCGGCCTGCAAGACCGCGAGCGTGCCGAACGCCTGGCCCAGCAATTGGAATTTTTTGGTTTGAACGCACAGTCGTTCGCTACCGTTAGCGCTTTTCGCGCCGCTATGCGTGAGCGCCACCCTGCCGCCATCTTGATGGAAGTGGATTTTGCCGGCCCCAGCCAAGGCCTGGAGTTAGCTAACGAAATTCAGCAAGACCTCGAGCAAAAACTGCCACTGTTGTTTTACAGCGAAGAAGAAACCGACACCCCTACCCGTCTGGCCGCCGTGCGCGCCGGTGGCCGCGAGTTTTTTACCGGCACGCTGGACGCCTCCACGCTGCTGGAGCGCATTGAGGTGCTAACCCACGTCAGCCAATACGAGCCCTTCCGCGTATTGGTGGTGGACGACTCTCGCGCCCAAGCCACGCACACCGAACGCGTGCTCAATAGCGCCGGCATCATCACCCATACGCTGACCGACCCTATCAAGACCATGAGCGTGCTGGCCGAATTCCAGCCCGACTTGATCATCCTTGATATGTACATGCCCGAGTGCAATGGCACTGAGCTGGCCCAAGTCATCCGCCACAATGACCGTTATGTAAGCGTGCCGATTATTTACCTGTCGGCCGAAGATGACCTGGATAAGCAGCTCGATGCCATGAGTGAAGGCGGCGACGACTTCCTGACCAAGCCAATCAAGCCGCGTCATCTCATCGCCACCGTGCGCAACCGCGCCGAACGGGCGCGTAATCTGAAATCGCGTATGGTCCGTGACAGCCTCACCGGTCTGTACAACCACACGCATATCTTGCAGTTGCTCGACGACACCCGCACCCGCGCCCGCCGCGACAATCAGCCGGTAACCTTTGCCATGCTCGACATCGACCACTTCAAGAAAGTGAACGATGTGTATGGCCACCCCATGGGCGACCGGGTGATCAAAAGCCTGGCGTTGTTTCTGAAACAGCGCCTGCGCAAGACCGACCATATCGGCCGTTACGGCGGCGAAGAGTTCGCCGTGGTACTGCCCAATACCGACGCGGCTACCGCCGCCAAGGTGCTGGATGGCATTCGCCAGCGCTTCTCGGAAATTCACTACCCCGCCACGCCTACCGACCTGTCTTGCACGTTTAGCTGTGGCATCGCCCAATTGCAGGACGACACCGACAGCAACACCCTATCCAAGCAAGCCGACCAGGCGCTGTATGTGGCCAAGCACGGCGGGCGTAATCGCGTGGATATCTTCAGCGGCTGACCTGCAACCAGTGAACGCAAAAGCGTGACGCCCGTCACGCCGTCATCAAATCGCAATGAAAAAGCAATAAATTCAGGACTTTACAGCCAGTCATGGCGTTTTGACGCCATGTGTAACCGGTCGAGTCCTGTCTATGCGCCTAAAGCATCTCACCAACTTCAACACTGCCCTGCTCGTTGCCGTATGCCTGGCCCTGGGCGCCACGCTCTGGTGGTCCCAACGTGCGCTGGAGCGCCCTTATCAGCTGATGGAGCAGTACCTGAGCCTGTCGCAACGTTTCCAGGCTGAAGTGGCGAACAATATTCAGGACTACCTCGGCAGCGGCGACGCCCTGCGCCATAGCAGCGCCAGCCAGGCCATCGACGCGCTGCAAAACCAACTGAATGAACTACCGCCAGAACTGGCCGCCAACCTGCGCCCCAGCTTGAGCGAACTGCAGAGTTTCACCAGCAGCGAACTGCTCGCCGCCGGCAAGCTGGCCGGCGACCCCCAGGGCCTGTTGCTGCAAGCTGAACGGGAAATTTCCGGCGCACTGGAGCAACTGAGCAGCTACGCCGACAGCAGCACTGGCAGCGATAGCGCTGCTTACCGTGCTCCGCTATTTAACGCGGCCGTGCACCTGACCCGTCTTAGCCATGCACGCGGCAAGCTGGTGAGCAGCGGTCGGGATGAATTGGCCGGCGATGTTGAGCGCGAGATCACCATTCTTAACCAGCAGGCCGATACGTTGCAGGCGCTACCCCTGCTGGGCGTGGCCGAGGCAAGCAACTCTGGCTCCGATGACTTCGCCTCCATGATGGGCATTGCTAGCGAGAGCAGCGCCAGTCAGGCCGAGGACCGTGGCATCGCGTTGAAGCGCGACTTCGCCAGCCTGCTGAAACGCTACCCCACTGAACTGACCCGCACCCGCGAGCTGATTCAAAACCGCGCGGCGCTGGCAACTAAAACCCGCGACCGCCTCAACGCCACTCAACACGCGCTGGACGAATTGGCCCCGGCCGTTCGCGCTGAGTACGGCCGTATCCAGTTGCAAGTGCGCACGCTACAAGGCGCCATGATCGGTTTGATTTTATTGATCGCGCTGCTGATCGACCGTATCCAGCGCCGCCTGAGCAACGTGCTCAGTCGCCTGGCGCCGTCGCTGTCGGCTTGGGCGCAGGGCGACTTTGGCAGTGATATCCGCCTGGACTCGAAAACCCGCGAGCTGCGTGATATCGAAGAATCGCTTAACCGCCTGCGTGCTTATCTGGTCGACCTGGTGGGCACTATTCGCCTGCATGCCGAACAGGTGGCGGGGAGCAGTCGTGCCTTGGCCGAGCTCAGCAATGGCCTGCACAGCGGCGCTGAACGGCAAGCCGGCGATACCGAGCAGATTCGTGATGCTCTGGGCGATCTGGAGTCGACCATTCAGCAAGTGGCCGGTGATGCCAGCCAGGCGGCTAATGCCAGCCGTGAAGCGGGCCGCGCGCTGGAACAAGGGCAAACGGTGATCGGCCAAAGCCTGACCGGCATGCATACGCTGGTTAGCGAAGTACAGGGCAATGCCCAGGCTATCGAACGTTTGGCGGCGGAGACCGCAACCATTGGTAGCGTGTTGACGGTGATTCGCTCAATTGCCGAGCAAACCAATTTACTGGCGTTGAACGCGGCCATTGAAGCGGCCCGCGCCGGGGAAAGTGGCCGCGGATTTGCCGTGGTGGCCGAGGAAGTGCGTTCGCTGGCGCAGCGCACCACGGGCGCCACCGGCGAAATTCAGCAACTGATCGGGCGCCTGCAACAGGCGGCCGGGCAATCGCTGGAGGCGATGCGCGCCCAAGTTGGCCACGCCGAAGCCACTGCCAGCCAAGCGCAGGCAGCCGATGGCGCGCTGGACGAAATTGTTACCGCCATTCGCACCATCGCCAGCATGGCCGAGCGCATCGCCGATGCCACCGCGCAGCAGAGCGGCGCGGTCAGCGAGATTCGTGGACATAGCGAGCGGATTCATCAGTTGGGTGGGGATAACCTGCTACGAATTGATGATGGGCGTAATCAAGGCGAGCAGTTGCAAGCGCTGGGCGGGCAGTTGCATACGGCAGTTCAGGCGTTTCGGGTCTAAACGGCTCAGAGAGATCAATGAGATTGTTTGCGCAGTCCCTCTTTCCCGACATAACGCTGCGCCTGTTCATCCCATAGCCGCAAACGCGTCGCGGCTAGGCCGTGCCAGAACAGAGGAACCACCGCTACGTTGGCGAACAGTGCATTTTCCTTCCAGCAGCGTTCCAAGTTGTAGTTGGGAATCCGCGGTAGCAGATGATGCATACAGTGCAAGCCGACACCACAGGCAAACCAGCGTAGACCCGGTGGGTAAAGGACTACGGATGTACCCGTTAGCGCCGCATCAACGAAGTTCCATTGAGCGGCCGAAGCCCATCGCGCGCCTTCAAAGTGGTGGTTGAGATAGAAGAGCAACACTGTTGTCGGAGTGCTCATGGCGTAGCTGAGCAGGTGAATCCAGATGAACCGCTCCAATCCCGCCACCCACAATCCAATGCCAATGCCCAGCAACGCCAAGTTAGTGAGATGCACCGAGCGCTTCACTCGCCGTGGCCAAGCGGAAGAGGCCGTCAACCGTGGAAAAATCATCAGTTTGTAAACCGCGTAAGGGCCAAGCAAAAACAGCGGATGACGTAATACCCGATAGCGAAACCGAGCCCAACGGCTGGCCGCCTGATACTCACGTACAGTGAGCAGCGGCATATCGCCGTAACCTCGGTGGCTGAGGTCGTTGGAATGGGCATGATGGAAGTTATGCTCGTATTGCCAGTGATACGACGGCATAAAAATCAAAGGCGCGATCAACGCGCCAAGCAGATTGCCAACACGACGCGAGCGATACAGCGAACCATGCAGCAGGTCATGGAACAACACAAACAGGCGATTGATAAACAGGCTGTTAACAACCAGCAGCAAGAGCGTAATCCACAGCGGTCCATGCCAGTTCATGTAAATGAGATAGCTGAGGACGAAGTGCGGTATCAAGGTATTGGCCAGTTGCCAACTGGAAAGCCAGGGCCTGGGCTCGGCGTACCGCTCGCGCATGGCAAGCAACTCACTGCGCAGCCCGGGGTATTGAGTAAATATCGCAGCCAACTGTTTCTCCGGTTATCTACAGGGACGACCAAGCACTCGTCACAACACCCGGAGCGCCTTGAATACGCCCAGGACGCGATACAGGTTGAGCGCAGGAATGGATGAGAGGTACACCTTGAGCGGGCGACCTCGGTATTTGTCCTTGTGGAAAAAGTTGCCCTCAAATGGGTAAACGAACGGGCAATGACGAAACATGAAGCGGAATAACCTGCGTAGATAAGGTTTGCCGCGATAGTGGCCATCTTCCAACAACGCGAAAGGTGAGAGGCCCAGCGACAGCAACTCGCGCCCCTCGCGCTGAAAACGCGAGAGCGCTTCCAGCACAATCAGGTCATTAGTGCCGTGTGGGGCGTCGCTAAGCACACGGGACACGTTATGCAAATAGCCGATAACCTTCCCATTCCGGTACATCGGATCAAACACCGCCAGGCTTAACAGACGGCCGTGCTGAGTAGCCCATAGGTAGCGCACATCAGGCTCGTCCTGCAGGGCTAGCGGTCGGTTGAGACCGATAAACTCATGGCCTCCTTTGCGCCTTAGCCAGTCGGCGCTCAGCGCGCTCAATTCGCCTTGATCCAACGCGCAGATGGAACCTTCGACCACTTTCACGCCTTCCTTGAGCGCCTTATTGCGCCAGCGCCGCAGGTGGCTAAAGGACGGCCCCTTCAACTCGCTGTCGAAGCTCGCTAGATCGATTTCCCATTCCACACCCAACTCGTTTACCGGAAAGCCGCGGCGACTCAGTATGCTGGCAAAGTCTTCGTTGACCTCGAGGAACACCGTGGCGGCTGCAGCGGTTTTCTTAAGGTAGCGGTCTAGCAATGCTTCGTAGTCGGCTACCGCGGCAATGGGGTCGCCAAGAACCACATGTAGCCGGCCTGGAGCGAGCAGCGGATGGCGCAACGGCAGATAGGCCAGATAACCAAGCTTGTCATCAATGAAATACTCCAGCCCAGGCTGCAAGGTGGAATAGGCCATGCAGCCACGTCCATGCTGCCTGAGGTAGTGCTGCAAAAGGCCATGTTCACAGCTGGCGTTGGCGTGGGTACCGGACCTGGCAAACAAGGAGGTCATGGCTGGCTGCGCTCCTCTCTGATCACCTTACGACGAAGCACGTGCTCAGCCAGTGCTCGGTTGTTGGTTTGCCAGGGATGGAAGCCCCGCTTGATTGCTTGCCTACATCCACGCGTCATCCGTGGCAGAAATTTCTCTTCTACAAAAAAATAACGGAATGCCGCTTTCCACGTCGCCCATTTGAACAATTGGCGGTCCTGGCGCAACAACGTCATACATGCCAGGAACAAGTACGCCAGGTTCAGCACGTAGCAGAACGCCACGCCATAGCCAAGCCAGAAGCGGTTGCCTGACACGGCCTGGTAAACGTCAAAGGCTGCCGACTTGTGCTCAATTTCCTCGGCGAAATGCCATTCGTAGAGTGCTCGAACAGCAGGTTCGACCTGTTTGAGTTTGCCGCTCCCCAGGGTAATTTCAGCGAACAGCTCGTTTACACGCTCAATGCCAACCACAAATGCCAACTGCTGCAATGGGGTGGAGGTGGGTTGAAAGATCTTGAAGGAAAGAAAGCGCGTGAAGCCCAGGTAGGTATCCAGCTTGAAGCCCTGGGCTCGTAAGGCGTCGATAAATTGATAGTGGGCACGAGCATGGGATATCTCCTGTCCGATCAAACCTAATGCGTCGCTTCTAACCTGGGGGTTCTCCAACCTATGCATAAATTTGCGGACGGTTT
>NZ_JBBNAH010000529.1:0-8609 GCF_037994325.1 Pseudomonas sp. | reverse complement strand
CAACAAGCCTTCGTAGGGTGTGCTGTGCGCACCAATGCGCTACCCACACAGGCAATTGCGCCCCTGCTGTTTGGCCTGATACAGCGCGCTGTCAGCCCGAGCAATCAGCGATTGCAACGTATCGTTGGCTTTCATCTCGGCCAGGCCAATCGACATGGTCACCCCTGGCAGTACGCCGACCGGCGAATAGAACGAGGTCACTTGTTCCAATGCCGCGCGCAGCCGCTCACCAATAGCTCGGCCTTCGTCGGCGTTCATTTCCGGCAGCAAAATCACAAACTCTTCGCCGCCGTAACGGGTCAGGCTGTCTTTGGGCCGCAGTTGGTTGCGCAAGGTATGCGCCACCAGGCACAAGGCGTAATCGCCGGCCAGGTGACCATGGCTGTCGTTGTAGGGCTTGAAGTGGTCAACGTCCAACATCAATAAACACATCGGCTGGCCGTTAAAGGCGCAGCGGGTGTTTTCCCGCTCGAAGATATGTTCCAGCCAACGCCGGTTAAAGGCGCCGGTGAGGGTGTCGACGTTGGCGTTTTGCTCGCTGTCGATAATGATCTGGTTGCCCTGCCGCACCCGGTCGCACAGCAGGGTGAGTAAGTTCTGCATCAGCTCCGGCGATTGCGCAAACAGGCTGAATAGCGACTCGCGGTGCAGGCGCAGCACCAGGCAACGGCTGGCCGCCACCACGTAGGCAGAAGGGTGGTCGTTGTCGATAAAGCTGATTTCGCCCACGCACTCGCCCGGTTGCAGGGTTTTTACCGCTGGGTTGTCCAGCGAGCCGAGGAATACTTTGAGTTCACCCTCCAGCAACACATACAAATGCTGGTTGCGGTCGAACGGCGACAGCAGCACTTCGTTGGGGTCGAGTTCAAACGCACGAAATTGCTCCAGCAGTCGCCCCAGGTTATGGGCGGCGACATTCTGGAACAGACGCATGTCATGAATGGAATGCAGGTCGGCCTGCCACTGCGCGTCTTTCATCGCAATTGAAGCGTTCCGTTTAGATAGGCAATAGGGAATGGCATCGCGACGCATCCTTTCGTAAGTGCGAAAACCCGATTTCGCTGAACGGGGTCCAACCTGTTGCAACCGCTTGGCGAAGGCTCTGGTTGGCGTTGGCGATCATCATGTTCGCATGGCCGCCCAAGGCTTTCGTCGAGTTGGAATGCTTGCAATAGACCCATGTGAACCTTAGCTGCCAAGGCAACAATCTGCTGCTCAGCGGTTCACAGCCCGGCAAGAATTGTGAGTAATTCGCCCGGTTTTCAGTTCCCTATTTATGTCGGTAGCGTCAGGCGTTGCTCACTACCTGGTAGCGCACAGCGTAGCCGCTGAGGCTGGCTTCAATGGCTGCATGGCGCGCCGCGTCTAGCTCTTGCAAGTACACACGTGCCAACTGGCCGTAGCTGTCATGGGCGCTTACTTCAACCCGTACGGCGGGGTCGATATGCCGTAGGTCGGCCTCGAAAACCCGACGGATGGCGTCATAGCGCAGCGTGGGTTTAAAGGTTTTGCCCACTGCGGTCAGCGGAATGGCGTCGATGATCCATACATCCTTGGGAATGGCGGCACGTTCGGGAATATGGCTGGCGGCATGGGCAAGCAACTCTTCGGCGCTTACCGAGGCGCCTGGTACCAGTTGTACATACACCACCGGCAGTTCACCGGCTTTCAAGCAGGGTTTACCCACGGCCGCCGCCATGGCCACGGCTGGGTGCTTGTGCAGCGCCTCTTCAATCATTTGCGGGTCAATATTGTGCCCGCCACGAATGATCAGATCCTTGCTGCGTCCGGTCAGCCAGATAAAACCATCGGCGTCGATGCGGCCGAGGTCGCCGGTGTTAAACCAGTCGCCATCGACCCAAATACCCTTGTTTTTATCGGCTTGCAGGTAGCCGTTAAACACCGTGATACCGCGCAATACCAGGTTGCCGATCTCGTTCTCGGCGGCGTCGCGCAGGTAGTTGCCCTGCTCATCGAGCACGGCGATTTTTACCTCGCAGTACGGCATGCGAATACCAATAGAGCCTGGGCGGCTTTCGCCCGCCGGCGGGTTGCCGCAACTGCCGCAGGTGCCTTCGGTAAGGCCGTAACCTTCGATTAGTTTCAGCCCGGTTTTGCTCTCGAATTGGCGGATCAGCTCTACCGGCATCGGCGCCGCGCCGCACAGTGCATAACGCAGGCTGGACAGATCATGCCCAGCACTGGGCACCTGCAACAGGCCGGCGTAAATGGTGGGCACGCCGCTGAAAAAACTGACCCGGTAGCGCTCGATAATTTTCCAGAAGTTCTGAATCAAGCTCTGGCTGCGATAACCCTGGGGCGTAGCCAGCAGCACTTCGGCGCCGACATAGAAGGGCGCTAAGCCTGTGACCATCACGCCATTTACGTGAAACAGCGGCAGGCCGCAAAGCGTGACATCGCTGGCATGCAGGTCGATGGCAAAGGCCAGAATCATGCCCATCGCCACTTCATTGCGATGGGTGTGTGGCGCCAGTTTTGGCGTGCCGGTGGTGCCGCCGGTGTGGAAGTACGAGGCGATATCGTCGGGGGAAATAACTCGGCCGCTTTCCAGGTGGTCGGCGGGGCAGGCGGCGATCAATTCGTCGAAGTCCAATACGCCCGCAGGCAGGCCGCCACGCTGGGCTTTTATGCCGCTGCGTTGTGGTTCTTCCAGGTAGTTGGCCATGTCGACGGTGACGATATGTTTGAGCTCCGGCAGGTGCTCGCGCAGGCCGGCGACTTTGTCCCACAGATCGGTGCCGGGGAAGGGCGCCAGGGTGACCAGCACCTCGGAGTCGGAGGCGCGAATCAGCTCGGCGATATGTTCGCTGTCCAGCAATGGGTTGATCGCATTAACCACCCCGGCCGCTTCGCCGCCCCATAGGGTGAAATGCGTGTGCGGCAGGTTCGGCAGCAGAAACGACACCGCCTTGCCCGGCTTTACGCCGAGGCGATGCAGGGCGTTAGCGGTTTGCGTAACCTTGGCGAACAGCTCGCCATAGCTCAATCGGTACGGGTGTTCTTCGCTGTTGCCGTGGAGCAGAAAGGTCAGCGCGGTGGCATTGGGGTTGCGCGCCGCACTGCGTTGTAGCACTTCATAGGTGCTGGCCGGCATATCGCGGTCCTGCAGGGCCACTTGTTCAATCGCCAGGGTGTCGCGTAACGAAGCAATGGCGGGTACTTGAGCGGGTTGGTGAACAACGGCTTGGCTCATCGGCTGACCTTTTCTGATTCGCGGGTGTTAGCCCAGTTGCGCTGCCAGCCAGGTGCCGATATCACGGATTTCCTGGGGTAGCACTTCATGGCTCATCGGGTATTCCTGCCAGGTTACGGGTACGCCCTGGGCCTTCAAACAGTCATGCGCAGCACGGCCCATGGCCAACTGCACAATGTCGTCAAACGTGCCATGCAAACAGTAAACCGGCAGTTGTTTTTTTGTATCCGCCAGCGCCACGTCGGGGCTTAGGGTTGGTGAGTAGGTGGACAACGCCAGTACGCCACCCAGCGGCCCTTGCCAGCGTAGAAAGGCGGCGTGGTAGACCACGGCGCCGCCTTGGGAGAAACCGGCAAGGAAGATACGTGCCGGATCGATACCGCTGTCGCGTTGGCCTTCAATCAGTTCGATCACCCGTTGTGCCGAGGCTTCCAACTGCTCGCTGTTAATCGCCCGGGCCGGGCTCATGGCCAGAATGTCGTACCAGCTTGGCATGGCGTAGCCGCCATTGATGGTCACTGGCTGAGTGGGCGCCTGGGGCAAAATAAAGCGTGTGCCGCTGAGGGTTTGCTGCAAGGCTTCGGCCACGGGCAGGAAGTCGAAACGATCAGCACCCAGGCCATGCAGCCAAATAACGCAGGAATCGGCTGAAAGTGTGGGCTCTAGTATCAGATTTTCGTGCATGCTGGGCTCCAGTCTGGTGCGTGCGCCCTGCTGTGGGGCGTCGCTTGATCAAGGGTTTGGTGTATCCGTTAAGAACATGTCGCAAGGCTGCAAGTTTTGCTCTTGACCAGCCTAAATCGCCCCTTTCCGGGGCGTATGGTACGGGCTTTGCTATAACTGAATTAACCGATTGCGTGCCCCAAATTGGGTAACACTCCACCGTTTGCAAGGCTCTATTCAGGCAAGGTAAACAGGCAGTCGCGTTACGCAGGAAACAAGCTACTAAAAATAAGCCACGGGAGACGCCCAACAGATTCGCCACGGGTCGCCAGGTAGGTGACTAAGCGAACGGGACTATCCCCAACCCGTCTATTCGAACAAACCAATGTCACGAATAAGCGGGGGGTGAGTTTTGGCCGGTGGGAGTATCGCCAACTAGACTCGCTCCCAGGTCAGCACCCCGTATTAACCGTTTAACGATGGTTAAGCGTGCCTCAAAAGGGTACGGCGGTGGGGCCAAGACTCCAAACACAACAACAGCAACTGGAGGTTTTAATGAAGATGGTGAAATCCACCCTGGCTATTCTGACCGCAGCGACCATTCTTGGCGCCAGCGGCTTCGCTCAAGCGGGCGCGACTCTGGATAAAGTCAAGAAACAAGGCTTTGTACAGTGCGGTGTAAGTGATGGTCTGCCGGGCTTCTCGGTTCCAGATGCCAAGGGTAACTACCAGGGTATCGACGTTGATATCTGCCGCGGTGTTGCTGCTGCCGTGTTGGGCGATGCATCGAAAGTTAAATACAGCCCGTTGACTGCCAAGGAGCGCTTCACCGCAATCCAGTCTGGCGAAGTTGACATGCTGTCGCGTAACACCACCTGGACCAGCTCCCGCGACGCGGGCATGGGCCTGGTATTCACCGGCGTGACTTACTACGACGGTATCGGCTTCCTGGTTAACAAGAAGCTCGGCGTTTCCAGCGCCAAGGAACTCGACGGCGCGACCATCTGCATCCAGGCCGGTACCACTACCGAGCTGAACGTGTCCGACTACTTCCGCTCCAACGGTCTGAAATACACCCCCATCACCTTCGACACCTCTGACGAAAGCGCCAAGTCGCTGGAAGCCAGCCGTTGCGACGTGCTGACCTCTGACCAATCGCAGCTCTACGCTCAGCGCATCAAACTGGCTCAGCCAAACGACTACGTGGTTCTGCCGGAAGTTATTTCCAAAGAGCCTCTGGGCCCAGTCGTACGTAAAGGCGACGAAGAGTGGTTCAGCATCGTTAAGTGGACCCTGTTTGCCATGCTCAACGCTGAAGAAGCCGGCGTGACGTCGAAAAACGTTGAAGCTGAAGCCAAAGGCAGCAAAAACCCAGACGTTCTGCGTCTGCTGGGTGCTGACGGCGAATACGGCAAAGACCTGAAACTGCCGAAAGACTGGGCAGTGCAGATCATCAAGCAAGTGGGTAACTACGGCGAAGTGTTCGACCGCAACGTCGGTGCGGGCAGCGAGCTGAAAATCGAGCGCGGCCTGAACGCACTCTGGAACAAAGGCGGCCTGCAGTACGCACCACCAGTGCGTTAATAGCTGCTAGCCCGGTCGCCCGGTAGTTTGCTACTTCAGGCCGTGTGGGGACTTGTCCTCACACGGCCTGACCGTAACCGGTAAACGGTTCCGGGCGATTTTTTTGTTCCAACGTTTGTGGGGCTCTCCATGCAAAATCAAATCGGCACATCGCGGGGCTTTTCGCTAAGCGACCCACGTATCCGTGCCTGGCTATTTCAGATCATCACCATTGTGGCGGTGGTCTCAATGGGCTGGTTTCTGTTCGATAACACGCAAACCAACCTGCAACACCGTGGCATCACCTCAGGCTTCGGCTTCCTGCAGAACAGCGCCGGTTTTGGTATCGCTCAGCACCTGATCGATTACACCGAATCCGACACGTATGCGCGGGTGTTCGTTATCGGTCTGCTCAACACCTTGCTGGTGTCGGCCATCGGTATCGTGTTCGCCACCCTGCTGGGTTTTATCCTCGGTGTGGCGCGGCTTTCCACCAACTGGATGGTCAGCAAGCTCGCCACTGTTTATATCGAGACGTTCCGTAATATTCCGCCGTTGCTGCAAATTCTGTTCTGGTACTTCGCGGTGCTGCTGCCGCTGCCGGGGCCGCGCAACAGCTTGAATATTGCCGACAGTTTCTTCCTCAGCAACCGTGGTCTATACATGCCGCAAGGCAACGTAGCAGACGGCTTTACCGCCTTTGTGATTGCCGTGGTACTGGCGATTGTCGGCACGGTACTGATGGTGCGTTGGGCCAACAAACGCTTTGAAGCCACCGGTGTGCCTTTCCACAAGTTCTGGGCGGGCCTGGCGATCATCGTGGTAATTCCTGCACTCAGCGTGCTGGTGTTCGGTTCTCCCGTGCACTGGGTGGCGCCTGAGCTGAAGGGTTTCAACTTTGTGGGTGGCTGGGTAATGATCCCTGAGCTGCTGGCGCTGACGATCGCCCTGACTGCGTACACCGCCGCGTTTATCGCGGAAATTGTGCGTTCGGGCATCAAGTCGGTGAGCCATGGCCAGACCGAAGCCGCCCACTCGTTGGGGCTGCGCAATGGTCCGACCCTGCGCAAAGTGATCATCCCGCAAGCCCTGCGCGTGATCATTCCGCCGCTGACCAGCCAATACCTCAACCTGGCGAAAAACTCCTCTCTGGCCGCCGGTATCGGTTACCCGGATATGGTGTCGCTGTTTGCCGGTACGGTGCTTAACCAGACCGGGCAGGCCATTGAAGTAATTGCCATCACCATGAGCGTGTACTTGGCCATCAGCATCAGCATTTCCCTGCTGATGAACTGGTACAACAAGCGCATCGCGCTGATCGAACGGTGAGGAAGGGCGCATGACGACTCATACATTCAAACCCGACATGCCACCACCAAGCCGCAGCGTTGGCGTGGTGGCCTGGATGCGGGCCAATCTGTTCTCCAACTGGCTCAATACACTGCTGACCTTGTTTGCTGTGTACCTGATCTGGTTGATCGTTCCACCGCTGCTGAACTGGACCATTTTTGACGCTAACTGGGTCGGCACCACCCGTGCTGACTGCACCAAAGAAGGCGCGTGCTGGGTGTTTATTCAGCAGCGTTTTGGCCAATTCATGTACGGCTTCTACCCCAGCGAATTGCGCTGGCGCGTAGACGTGACGGTATGGCTGGCGGTCATTGGCGTGGCGCCGTTGTTTATCAGCAAGTTCCCGCGTAAAGCCGCTTACGGCATCGCCTTTCTGATCATCTACCCGCTGCTGGCCTACTGGCTGCTGCACGGCGGTTACTTTGGTCTGGAAAACGTTGCCACCAGCAAATGGGGCGGCTTGATGCTGACCCTGGTAATCGCCACCGTCGGTATTGCCGGTGCGTTGCCGCTGGGCATTTTGCTAGCGTTGGGACGGCGTTCTAACCTGCCGGCAATTCGTGTGGTCAGTGTGACCTTTATCGAATTCTGGCGCGGCGTGCCGTTGATCACCGTGCTGTTTATGTCGTCGGTCATGTTGCCGTTGTTCCTGCCTGAGGGCATGAGCTTCGACAAACTGCTGCGGGCGCTGATCGGTGTAATCCTGTTCCAGTCGGCCTATGTGGCCGAGGTGGTGCGTGGTGGTCTGCAAGCCATTCCCAAGGGCCAATACGAAGCCGCTTCGGCGATGGGCTTGGGTTACTGGCGCAGCATGGGCCTGGTGATTCTGCCGCAAGCCCTGAAGATGGTTATCCCCGGCATCGTTAACACCTTTATCGCCCTGTTCAAGGACACCAGCTTGGTGATCATCATCGGCCTGTTCGACCTGCTTAACAGCGTCAAACAAGCCGCCGCCGACCCGACGTGGTTGGGGATGGCCACCGAGGGCTATGTATTTGCGGCCCTGGTTTTCTGGATTTTCTGTTTCGGTATGTCCCGCTACTCCATGCACCTGGAGCGCAAGCTGGACACAGGCCACAAGCGTTAGGAGTCGAATAATGAGCGAAGCGATCAAACAGCCTGTGAGCCCTGAAGGCATTATCCAAATGCAGGGCGTGAACAAATGGTACGGCCAGTTTCACGTACTCAAAGACATCAACCTGAACGTGAAACAGGGCGAGCGCATCGTGCTGTGCGGGCCTTCGGGCTCGGGCAAATCGACCACCATTCGTTGCCTGAACCGCCTGGAAGAACACCAGCAGGGCCGCATCGTCGTTGACGGTGTGGAACTGACCAACGACCTCAAGCAGATCGAAGCGATCCGCCGTGAAGTCGGCATGGTGTTCCAGCACTTCAACCTGTTCCCACACCTGACCATTTTGCAGAACTGCACCTTGGCGCCGATGTGGGTGCGCAAGATGCCCAAGCGCAAAGCCGAAGAAATTGCCATGCACTATCTGGAGCGCGTACGCATTCCAGAACAAGCGCATAAATACCCGGGCCAGCTTTCCGGTGGTCAGCAACAGCGTGTGGCGATTGCCCGTGCGCTGTGCATGAAGCCGAAAATCATGCTGTTCGACGAACCCACTTCCGCCCTCGACCCCGAGATGGTGAAAGAGGTGTTGGATACCATGATCGGCCTGGCCGAAGACGGCATGACCATGCTCTGCGTAACCCACGAAATGGGCTTCGCCCGCACCGTGGCCAATCGCGTGATCTTTATGGACAAGGGCGAAATCGTCGAGCAAGCCGCGCCGAACGACTTCTTCGATAATCCGCA
>NZ_JBBNAH010000528.1:0-1276 GCF_037994325.1 Pseudomonas sp. | reverse complement strand
GGCCAAACAGGTCTGGAACCTCAATGCTGTGATTCATGCCGGCTCGCTGCTGTAACAACACCTTGGGAGGATCGGTAACTGGCGGTAGCGCGCAGGTGAGTCGCCGTGGGCCAGGCACCGGAACGATGCAGCTTGCGTCGCTTGGGTTGCAGTTTGATGACGGTGTGAAGTCGGCCAGCCGAAGCGCTTCGTTAGGCGCTGGCAGCCATCAAGGGCGGGCGTTTGGGCGGTTGACGAACCTCTACAGAACTTGCCGGTCAGACCCAGAGGTCTCCGCTGCGGCCGGGATTGCGGCAGGAGGCTTAAAAAGAATTAGGCACGGCATTTTTATTGCTAGCTTCTTTATATACACAAAGCAGCGCAGCACCTAAGCGGATGACTGTTCTACGCATGGATTGGACGAACCTGCTGGCTGGCGGCGCCCAGCGACTTAAATGGCTTGGACACAAGGCCGGCAGCCGCATCGCTGTAGCGTGGGCGGCGGGGTTGCTGCTGTTGGCGCTTAGCGGCTGCGCCAGTCATCAAGACCATGCCTCCATCGTCGGCAACAAAAGCGCGGCCAAACCTAGCGAGTTCTTCCAGACCCATACCGACCGCATGGCCACCATCGGTATGCGCAACAACCTCAATACCCTCTACCGCCTGATGGACAAACTCTACCGGCGCAACCCACGAGAGTGGCGCAAGACCGGTTTGCCGACCATCGAGCAAGCTGAGTTGCAGGTGCAGCAAGCCATTGAACAGGATCGGCAATTGCCGGAGTTGGGCGGGCGCAAAGATGTTGCGGCGTTGAGCTATGCCTTAAGCGTTGATTACCAAGGCGATCGCGTCGGCGCTTTTATTTACGCGTTGGGCAGCATGCTGATTACCGCCCATGGCGGGCGTACCGAGTTCTATATGACCGATGAACTCGACCCACAATTTATCCACAACGCTGCGCGTAACATCGAAAAAGCCACGTGGATGCTCGCCAGTCGCAACGACCTCAAGGGCAACCCGTGGCTGCTCTCCAACGAAATATCGCCAGATGTGCGCAACCTCAGCTTTGCCGTGGAGTTCGGCAAGATTGTCGCGCGTCTCGATTTGCTCACCGATGTGTTGGATGAACGTTACCGGCGCTTGGGCGTGAGCTACGCCCAGGGACTGCTGTTTATGAACTTCCTACCGGTGCAGTAAGGTGTGCTGCGCGCACCAAGACCTTGCACCGGCGGCGCGCACAGCTGAACAGATCAAACCTTCTTAACAAACTCAGACTTGAGTTTCATCGGTCCAATAC
>NZ_JBBNAH010000527.1:0-11875 GCF_037994325.1 Pseudomonas sp. | reverse complement strand
GTGCAGGCGATACAGGGTGTGGTCGTCGCCGCTGCGGCGGTGTTCTTCAACAATCAGCCCAGTGCTTTCGGCCAGGCGTTTGATCTCCGACAGCCGGGTGCCGCTGCCAATGCGCGCGCGGCTACGGGCCCAGAACGATTTGAAGCGGCTGTTAAACAGGACGATGCGCATGTCTTTATCGAACAGGGCAAAGCCATCGGAAATGCTCTCGATGGCGTCGATCAAATGCTGGTGCGCGGTCTCGGCGCGTAGGCGCGCATCGCTAAGCAACTGGTTGCTGGCTTTGAGTTCGGCCATGGCCTGATTGAGCGCATCGGTGCGCTCACGCACTTGTTCGGCGAGCACCACCGAATGCTGGAACGCGGCATAGGATTCATCGCGGCGCGAGGCGCTGGACTCCACCCGTTCAATCAGCGCGGCGTTGATGCGTTGCAGCTTGCGCTTGTCGTCGCGCAGTTGCTCAACCTCCTGGCGCAGGCTCGCCAGTTCCTCCTGCGCGGCTGGCTCGGCGGCCAATGGCAACCCCGGTAAAGGTTTGGTTGATATGCATGCCATTGAACTGCTCCCCGTAGGAGTTAAAGCCGATTACCCGTTGTTGCCGATACAGCTCGGAGGTTTGCGCTTGGGCATCCGTGCGTTCCACTTCCAGGCGGCGCAAAAAACAGTCGCAGCCGATGGTTAACAGCGGCGGCCCGAGGCGCTCGTGCAGGCGATTGAACAGGCCCTGCAAGTTTGGCGTCAGTGGGCCTGGGGTCATGGCGGTAAGGACGATGCCGTTTTCCACCGCACAGTAGAAACTCAAGCTGAGGTCGTCATTCACCCGCTGAATCGAGCGCACGTAATAGTGCTCATTGATACGCACGGCCAGCGGGTGGGCGGCGAACAAGCCGACATCCAACGCCTGCAACGGCACGCCGATCAGCCGCGCGTACTCCTGCGCCGCTGGCTCGGCGTTCAGCTCCAGCACTCGGCGGCTGGCACTGTCGGCCTGGGTGACCACCAGTTTTTCCGGGGTTGGCTCGACGTGGTGGGTGCTGAACACTTCGAAATCCAGCCGGGTATTGACCAGCACCACCACGGCCGCGCCGGCATGAAAGGCACCGCCGTAATACACATAGGTGCGGCTCAGGTGCAGGTCGTCACCGGCCGAACCGCCGAAGTGGGGAATGCTGCCCAACGCTGCGCTGAGGGCGGCGAGCACAACTTCCTCGCGGCTGGAAAGGCCATCAAGCAAGGTCAGGGCAAAGCAGTGATCCTTGATCGGCGCCAAGGCGTTATTGCGGCAATCGCTGACCAGGCGCTCCACCAACTGTTGCGCGTCAATCAGGCTAAAGCGCTCCATCTCATCAATCAGTGCGCTGGCGATGGAAAAGCTGCGGTGATCGAACCCCACCGCCGTCACGCAATTGCGGCCATAGCCCAGCGGCGTGATTTCGCCGGCACTGGTGCACCCCACCAGGCCGATGCCGCCAAAGTATTGCTCCAGGGTTGGGCCCAGGAGCGCCAGGTCGTATTGGGCCGAGCAGAAGAACAGCACAAAACCCAAGTGCGGATGAATCAACTGCCGCGCCAGGTCCTGAGCCACCTGCTCCGGCTCGGTTGCCGTGGACATGGCCATAACCACACCGTCGGTGGTTTGCTGCTGCATAAAGACGCCCCAGGGGGAAATGCTGCTGATGGGGTCATGGTACGGAGCAGGCGACGGCGGCCGAATCCTACTCTGGTCGCGGCCGCCCCCTCCGAAAGTAGCGGCACACCCATACGGCGCATAAAAAAGGCGCAGTGGAGGACGGCCATTGCGCCAAACACGATGCTCGTTGTTCCACCGTCGTCCCCGCGCAGGCGGGGACCCAGGCTATTGAACGGTGCGCGATGTTGCGTACGGCGCGAGATTCTGGATTCCGGCCTGCGCCGGAATGACGGTGGTGGGATGGGCTTTTTTACCAGGTAAGAGAGGCACCAATGGCCAGGGTATCGGTGTCTTCGAGGCTGCCCACCCCTTCCTTGCCATCAATCTGGAACTGGTTGTATTCGGCAATCAGCCGCAGGTTGGCGTTGATGTCGCGGGTGTAGGCGATGGCGCGGGTTTCGTAATCGGCTTTTACCCCCAGGCCGTTGCCGTCGTCGGCGGTTTTGCCGTAGGACAAGGCGATGCGGTTTTTGCCAAAGCGGTAGGCGCCTTGTAGCAGGTAGCCGCTGCTGTCCATATTGCGCAGCGAGGCTTCGCCGAGGTTGTTGGTGAAGAAGGGGTTGATGCCTTTGGCGGTAAAGCCGGAGCCAACCAAGGTGAAGTCGGCGATCTTGGCTTGCACGCCATAGCCCAGGCCTTTGGAGGTGACGGTGTCGACCGTGTCGTCGGTGTTTTCCGAGGTCTGGTAGGCGCCGTTGATCCAGGAGTAAATCTTTGCCCCGGCCAGGTCGAACTCGTAGGTCACTTCACTTTCGAAGCGTGGGTTGTCTTGATAGGCCTTGCCAGTGGCGCTGTCGTCGTTGGTATCAACCGGGTCCATGATGCCGGCAGCGACGCGCAGCCCCTCCATGACCGGGGTACGGTAGGTGATCTGCGAGGTAGGGAACGGGTACGGATAGCCGCTGCCGATATTGCCAAACGACACCCCGCCACCGTCGACCAGGCCGAGGGTATCGCTGACCTGGCCGTAACCGCCGAGCAGTTCATCGAGCAGGATATTGGAGCGGGCGAACAGGCCGAAGTCTTTGCCGATCAGCACTTGGCCCCAGTCGCCGTCAACCGTGCCGTAGAACTGGCGCACATCGATAGCGGTGTCGGTGCCGTTGGTTTCGCTGTCGTTGATGGTGACCCAAAACGAGGAACGCGCGCCGAGCTTGAGGTCTTCGACCTGCTTGGTCATGTTGAAGCCGATCCAATTGGGCAGAAAACCCATTTTTACCCGCGCCTGGTCGCGGTCGTACTGCTCGCCAGGGCGATCGATACTGCTGTTCACATAGAAGGCGTTGACGTAGCCGTCGGCGGAGAACGTGGTTTGATCTTTGTCGTACAGCATGATCTCGGCCAGGGCCGGCTGGGCGATGCCCACAACCAAGGCCAGAGAAAGAAGTGGGCGAGTGGCGATATTGTTTTTGTTGTAGCGCATGGCGTGCTCCGCTGTGTAGGCGACTGAGGATGCAGTCGTGGCGGGGCGATTATGAAAAGCACCAAGGCCCTGCCCTATCGAGCTTTGGCCCTGGTTTGGCGCTGCTTTGGCGCCGGTGCGGTGACGCGCGATTTACGGTGTAGACCGGAGCAGATGGAGTAGCGCGGCTTTGGTTGAAAGGCTTTGGGCGGGGATACGAAATGCGCGGTCGCCTGCACCGAGCAGGCCCGCGAAAAGGTGTACGCCGTACGACTTTTGGCGGAACGCCGTGGGCTGGTTTCCTGGGCTTTCGCTTGGTGCGCATAGCACACAAAAGCACAGCTCACTCGCATCCCCGTAGGGTGTGCTGTGCGCACCAAGGCGCAAGCCAAAGTATCGCCTACCCCCCTAGAAGGCGATTGGCTGCCAACGGGAGGTGGGGCTGGGGGCGTTGGCCAGCGCGTAGCAACCGCCAGCGGCGTTGAGCAATTGCTGCAGAGCTTGTTGCACATGCAGCGGTTGCAGCTGGCTGAGCTGGGCTTGCAGTTGGTTGTTCCAATCGGCCGCCAGCCCACGTTGCTGCGCTAGCCAGGCCTGATCGGCCAGGCCCGCGACGCTCTGGGCTAGCGCCTGCACCTGCTCCAGCAGGTTGTCGCGCAACAGCTGCAATTGCCCGTGGTCGATCAGCGCCAAGCGCTCGTTCTGCGCCTGGAGAAAGGCCTCGATATGCGCGCTGATCTCACCCACGCTGGCGCTCGGCGACTGCACGGCAAACAACAGACCGGGCAAACCGGCGATCTGGCGAAAACCGCAAAACACCGCATAGCCCAGTTGCAGCTCGCTGCGCAGGCGTTGGAAGAATGGGCTTTCCAGCCATTGCGCCAGCAGCCGCCAGGCCACTTCGGTCAGCGCCTTCTGGTCGGGTAGCGGATAGAACAGCACCAGCGCCGCTTGTGTACCGCCGCTTAACACATCGCGCCAGTGCCAACCTGGCTGCGCCTGGCTAATGCTCAACTGCTGGGCCTGGCCTTGCCCAGGTAGCAGCGCCAAGGAAGCGTGCAGGGCTGCGCGCAAGGGTGCCGACATGCCCACCGCCAGCCCTTGGTAGCTTGCCGTCTGCCAGCCGTGCGCCAGGGCATTCGGCGTTGGCAATAATTTATAGCCGTCGCCCTGCGGCGTTTGAAACAGCTCTGGCAACCGTTGCCACAACTGGCGCACCAACGGCTCATTGCCGGCCCGCGCAGCCTGTTCGCGGTGACGGCGCATGCCCTGCCCCCAGGCCAGGTTGGGCGGATGGACAAGCACCTGGGCGAGGTCCGCGAGCAACACCGGCAACACCTCGGGGCGGCCATTGAGGCGAAGTTGCCAGCCACTGTCTTGCTGCTCGAAACGCACCTGTACGCCGGCTTGATTGGCCAATTGCACGTTGGCGCGCAAGGCCACTTGCAGCACTTCAAGCAGCCCGTCGGGCGGCGTTTGCGCGAAGCGCCAGTGCAGGTAAAGCGCGGCGTCGATGCCCTCCTCCACAGCACCTGGACCGGGCAGAAAGGTCAGCCCGGCGCTGTCTGCGACAAAGCTCATGGGCGCGGCGGGTGGAGACGGTTGCAGCAGGGGGTTGTCCGCGGGCAGGTGCCAGTTCCAATACTCGACAATCGCCGGCACCGGTATCTGTTCGCACAGGTTCAGGGCAAAACCCACCTGCCGCTGCGCCTCGACAGGGTCGGTGCTGCTGAGCAGTTCCAATAAATTACCCGCCTGCAATTGGCCAAGCAGTTGGCGCAGCGCCCACAGCTGCTCACTGCCCAGTTGGCCATCGGCGTGCTGCCGCTCACTCCAGTAACGCGTCAGTTGCAAGGGCGTTGCCTGGCACAGACGTACAGCCGCCATCCGCGCGTATTCCTTGCGCCAGGGTCGCCAGTCATCCTGATCGCGGAAAAAGCTCAGCCAATCAAACAAGGCCGAACGGATCGAGGCACGGTTATCGGCATTACAGGTTTCGCTCAGTTGCAAGTCGATGCACAGCAGCGCTTGGTCGCCATGCTGATAGACGCGGCGCAGCGCAATGGCATCGCACCAACCACGTGAGCGTAGGGTATCCAGCAAGCCATCGGCGACTTCATGGCATAACCAGACTTCAAGAAAATCCAGCGCCTGCGGGTAGCCGCTGGGCAGCCCTTGCAGGGCAAAACACAAACTCAGTTGGTGCAGCCCTGCCGGCACTTGCAGGCGCAGGGCCGAACAACGCAGCGGCAACAGTGCCGGCGCCACGCTTTGCAGCAAGGCCGGCGCCGCGCGCAGAACGGCACCATGTTGCTGCGCAAGCTGGCGCAATTCGGTCAACGATTGTGGGCCGGCTAGCACCAGTTGCATCTGCCCGGCCTGGTAGAAACGTTGATGGAAATCTTCCAGGGCCACCTGAAACGCCGCGTGCTCAACCTTGAGACTGTCACGGTTACCGGCATGAAAAGCCGAGAACGGGTGCCCATAGGCCAGCGCCTGCCCCAGCGCGGCATCGCACAGGGTGTTGCGGTCTTGCCCACGGGCAACAAACTCGGCCTGCAACACCTCGCGTTCGCGCAGTTGCGCGCTGACCTCCAGCAGCGGACGAGCGAGCATGTCGCACAAACGCGCCAGGCCATCGGCCAGCTTGGTCGCTGGCACCTCAAAGAAGTACTCGGTATGGCGTTCACGGGTGCTGGCATTAACCTCACCGGCACAGCCGCGCACATAGGCTAGAAGGCCGTCCTGCGCGCTAAAGCCGGTGCTGCCAAGAAACACCATGTGCTCGAGAAAATGCGCCAAGCCTGGGTATTGCAGCGGCGCATCATGGCTGCCCGCCGCCACCCGAATAAAAGCCGATGCGCGTTGAGCGTCGGGAAGATGCAGCAAGCGAACCGACAAACCGTTGGCCAAATGCAGCAGCACCGGCTCGCCCAACAGGGCCTCCGGGGGTGAGGCAAGTGCGCAACGGTCTTGATTCAACATGCTGAAAAACCTACTGCAGTGGTGACTAGAGTGTGAATTTACCCAGCGCAACGCAATGCGTCTTTGGCATTACGGCGGTAACAGCTTCACTACCGGCGCTGTGCGTATAAAAGCAGAAAGCTCGGCCCGTGCAGTACGCCGGCACTGTAATTAGTCAGAACGCAGGGGGGGCCGCTAGTCGTTAATGCTGAAACAATTTGTCGTATCGAACCGACCGGCGATTATTTCTCTTCTACGCTTCAGGAACGTTTTGCCGTGCCGACGTATCAAGCAAACGGAATGCACTTCTTCTAAAGACGGGTAAGCAAGCATGTTCAACAATCATCTCAGGCAACGACTGGCCGCTCTCGAAGAAGAAGTGGCACGTACCCACCAGATTAAAAATTCACTGTATGAAGAGATGTTGGTGCTGGAGGTGGATCTCAGCGGCAAGATCACCTTAGCCAACGAAAACTTTCTGCGCGAAATGCTCTACCGTCCAGAGCAGTTGATTGGCCGCCACCTTGATGAGTTTTTCCCCGAAAGCTTTCGCAAGGAAGAAAACTACCGGAGGATCAAACAATCCTTGCAACAAGGCGATCATCTAAGCGGGGCTTTTCGCCTGTTACGTGGTAACGGGGCGGAGGCGTGGTTACGGCTAATCTGGCAACCCATACGCGACAGTAAGAAACGCTTGATCAGCTTCTCACTGTTTGCCGCAGACCTGACTCGCACCATCGAAACCTCAAGAGAACACGAAGGCATTATTAATGCCCTGCTGCGCTCTACCGCAGTTATTGAGTTCAACCTTAAGGGCGAAGTGCTCACGGCCAACGAACGTTTCCTTGGCGCCATGGGCTACAAACTCGAACAAATTAAAGGCAAACACCACTCGGTGTTCTGCGAGCCTCAAGAAGTTAGTAGCGCTGGCTATAAAGACTTCTGGGCCAAGCTTAACCGTGGCGACTACGTCGCAGGGCGCTTTAAACGGGTTGATGCCTATGGCCGCCCGGTATGGTTAGAAGCTTCCTACAACCCGGTGCACGATGCCCATAACCGCTTATATAAAGTGGTGAAATTCGCCACCGTGATTTCCGATCAGGTTAACCAGGAAATCGCCGTCGCCGACGCCGCCAATATCGCCTACAGCACTTCGCAGCAAACCGACCTCAGCGCCCAGAAAGGCGCCGCTGTGGTGCAGCAAACCGTAGAGGTGATGCGCCAGATCAGCCTCCAGGTGCAAGATGCCGCCGAAGGTATTGAGGCCCTGGACAAACAGTCGCTATTGATCAGTTCAATCATCAAAACCATTAGCGGCATTGCCGGGCAGACCAACTTACTGGCCCTTAATGCCGCCATTGAAGCGGCGCGCGCCGGTGAGCAAGGCCGCGGGTTCGCCGTGGTGGCCGATGAAGTACGTTTGCTGGCCGGCCGAACCAGCCAGGCGGCGGAAGAAATTGTGGAAGTGGTATCGAAAAACCAGCAACTGGCGCAAACAGCCGTGAGCAGCATGTCCAGCAGCCGCCAACAGGCAGAACAGGGCTTGGGGTTGGCCAATGAGGCCGGGGCGGTGATTGTCGAGATTCAAGATGGCGCGCAAAAAGTGGTGGATGCCATTGGCCAGTTCGCTAGCCAATTAAAGGCATAACACGCAAAACGCCCTGACCGGCGAGCGGTTCAGGGCGTAGGTTTCTGGCAAAAAAGCAACTTCTTTATTTGGCGACTGGCTTGGGCAGAACTAGGCCGCCAGTGAATTTTTTAAAGAGAGGTGCTGCAGTAGAGTCGGACGAAGAAGTTTCCTGTTTTATGGGAGCAGGGCTCGATAACACTGGCAAACTCCCGGCGTCCTTGATCAATTTGATCTGCGCTTTATTTTTAACGGGCGAATAAGCGTGCGCAGTAACCGAGCGCTCTTGAGACCAAGGATAAAATGCAGTACTGATATACCGCCAATCAGGATCGCCCTCGCCAACAGAACAAAAATTCCACGCCTGCGGACTATTACGCACATATATATCTCGCTGCCCACTTTCTTGCGTATACACATAAAACTCTTGGCCGGCAGGCAAGTAGCCGGTTTCAATGTTAGCCGCGCTGGACTTATAAGGCCCGACCAACCGCCACGACTGAGAAGTTTCATCATAAGATTGAATATACGGACTGACATTTTCCGGCGTATACCGAGCCCGATATCTCAGGCCATTTCTGCACAACGATTCGACACAACCGTCATCTGCAGTGCACTGCTCAAAGTTATAAAGCGAATTAGCCGCCACCACTGCTTCAATAAGACCAGGACCGGGAAAATCTGCAACGATCACACCCACGTACGGGCTGTTCCTTAGAAACCCGTCACTGGTAATTAATCCGTCTCCTGGGCCCTTCATATGGAAGTTTTTACTATTAAACTTTTCAATATGCTTACGAGCCAAAACATTGGTGCCTTCAAAGGCAATTGTGCAAATACCAATAAAGCAGTTAACTCGCGGAAAGTCCTTCCACTTCCAGCTCCAGCCAGGTGTGGTCAGGCCTGTAGCCAAGCGTGGCGCGGAGGTTCCTGGCGAGGAATGGCCGCTGGCGACGAAATAGGGAAATGCAATATCGGAACCCGATAGAAAATTAATAAGACCAACCTGCCCCCGCTGAGACCGATCCAGATAATCGCGGACCTTTTCCCACTTGCTGTATAAATCCCAATTAGTATTAACTTTCCATTTATCCTGCTGGTTAAAGTCAGAATATCGCAGGCCAAAACTGGGTTTTCTGTCATGATCATAATAAAAGCCATAATCCAACAAGACCACAATTTTCCCGCGCACATCACCCACACGAGGAAGGATGAAATCAGATGGATCTGCACGCTGCCAAATCACATCACGATATTGCGGAAAACCCATATACTTGTTAACGATCCTGTCGAATTCAGGATCATTACTCTCCTCCTCTTTTAACCGCATCAACACGAATTCCGAAGGATGGGCATTTAGATAGGCCTTCACTTGACTTAGCACTGTTCCAAACATGATGCCCTGGTAATACGCACCATGATGGATCGCCAAGGAACCGTTGGTGGATTTCGCACGGATATCCAAAAAACGTATACCGGCACGCAACTGTGTCGGTATATCCATCGTCTGGGTCTCTACATAGGGACCACCGACTCGGCTGGCTGAGTCATGGGTTCCGGGAATGGAAACTTGCATTATCGATTGAGAGTCCAACAAGTCTTTCATCCAGTCTGCTTTGACGGTCGTACCCGCCATACCAGAACCGTGATAATAAGCACTGTCCCAATGTGCGTGAGCGAAAAGAGGAAGTACGCATAATAAATAAGGAATAAAACGTTTCATAAAAGCTCGTAACCATCGCGAAAAGAGGGTGGCGAAGTTACGCACTTCAAAGATGGGGACCTGTCAGATCCGACCGGCAACTGAAATTCTTTTTCTCATTGACTTGTAAGCGTAATCCTACAAGTGCGTCGACTCAGCACGAGGCGCTGCAACGTATTCAGCGTTGTCAGGCGTCCGTGCCGGGGACGCGATAGGGACAATCACCATCAGCCAATAACGGGGGGCGGCTGTGACTCACTACCATGAGGGCAACTGATAGATTTTTCATTTCGCTTGGTTATAATCCGCTCACGACGTAAAAACGTCGGCTCGCCAATTAATTCAACCTTCAAACATAAGCCACTGAATTAATTGTGTTTCTGGCTAAGTCAGCCTAAAGAACAGGCGACGCATCAGCGCCGCTCTTCCGACTGCTCACACAGCGATGCAACCCAGCATGCTGGACAGTCGGCTCACCATGAGCAGAGATACGTACGTGACCAAAGACGAACTGCGCGCAGAACTCGAGCGCCAGGCGCAGCGTTACACGGAAGTTTACGGCGGGGAAGTTGTGACCTACGCCGCTCAACCGGACCCGGAACGCAAGCCGTGGCGTAAACGCTCCAATTTCCTCGACCAACAATTCGAGCGCGAGTTGGAAAAGATCGAGAAAGAAAAGATCGAAAAAGAACAGCAAGCCCACGTCGACGCTGGCGAAGATACCGATCTCTAACGGCACCGTCGTAGGGTGTGCTGTGCGCACCGAGCGATCCTGGCGTGTTTGCCTTGGTTATCAACCGGCACACCCTACGGGCATGTGTTAACGGCGCTTTTTGCCCAGCAACGAGCCCAGCAGCCCGCGCACTAACTCACGACCAATCTGATTGGCCGCCTGCCGCGCGGCGCTTTTCAGCGCTTGCCCGGCTGCACCGGCGAGCAAGGCACCGGCTATGTCGGCAAAACCTCCACCAGCCTTGTCCGCAGCCACTGGCGGCGCGTCTTGCGCTTCGCTGCTGGCAGCGGCACGGGCGGTAAGACGTTCGTAGGCCGACTCACGGTCTACGGCTTTGTCGTAACGCCCCGCTTGCGGCGATTGGCGAATCAACGCG
Source organism: Pseudomonas sp. (assembly GCF_037994325.1). Lineage (GTDB taxonomy): Bacteria > Pseudomonadota > Gammaproteobacteria > Pseudomonadales > Pseudomonadaceae > Aquipseudomonas. Next base: position 1,381 of record NZ_JBBNAH010000527.1, on the reverse strand, counting down.
GCACGTTCGCTTTCACTCAACGGCCCGATGCGCGATTGCGGCGGCGCAATCGCCACGCGCTGCACCATGGCCGGTGTGCCCTTTTCTTCCAGGGTGCTGACCAACGCTTCACCAATGCCCAGTTCAGTCAGCACGCTCAGGGTGTCAAACGCCGGGTTGCTGCGAAACCCATCGGCCACCGCGCGCAGGGATTTCTGCTCCTTGGCGGTAAACGCACGCAGGCCGTGCTGAATGCGCAGGCCCAATTGCGCCAACACGTCGTCGGGCAAATCACTGGGCGACTGGGTGACAAAATACACACCCACACCTTTGGAGCGAATCAAGCGCACCACCTGCTCCAAGCGCTCTTGCAAGGCTTTGGGCGTATCGGCAAACAACAGGTGCGCTTCATCAAAGAACAACGCCAGCAGCGGTTTATCGGCATCGCCGCGCTCCGGCAGTTGCTCGAACAACTCCGCCAGCAGCCATAACAGAAAGGTGGCGTAAACCTTAGGCGCTTCGTGTACCAGGCGGCTGGCGTCGAGCAAATGAATGCGCCCACGGCCATCGGCGTCGGGGTGAAGAATATCTTCCAGTTGCAGCGCCGGCTCACCAAAAAGGGCCTCGGCGCCCTGCTGCTCCAGTACGGCAAGACGACGTAACAGCGCCTGGCTGGAACCGCTGGTGAACAGCGCGCTGTCGGCGCCAAGCAGTTGCGGGTTTTCTTTGAGGTGGTTAAGCATGGCCTTGAGGTCTTTCAAGTCCAGCAGCAACAAGCCCTCGCGGTCGGCTACTTGAAAGGTGGCATAGAGCGCGGCTTGCTGACTGTCGCTCAGCTCCAGCAGGTTGCTTAACAGCAGAGGGCCCATCTCACTCAAGGTGGTGCGCAGTGGATGACCGCTAACACCGTGCACATCCCAAAGCGTGACCGGATAAGCCTGCGGCGTATGGTTCAGCCAGGGCATGCTGGCGATACGTTCAGCGACTTTGCCTTGGGGTGAGCCGGCGGCGCCAATGCCGCACAAATCGCCTTTGATATCGGCAGCAAATACGGCCACGCCGGCATCGCTAAAGGCTTCCATCAGGTGCTGCAAGGTCACGGTTTTACCAGTACCGGTGGCGCCGGCAATCAAACCATGACGGTTAGCCAAGCGCAGCGACTGCGCCACCGGTTGCCCAGTTGGATCGGCGCCGAGAAAAAATTCATTTAGCCCTGGCATTTCACTCTCCCGTTTTAAAGCTTTAATGCAGTGTGGCCGACACAACGAAAGACACGGAGCTGAGTCAATCGACAACGCCTGCTAGCCAGCCAAGACTGGCGCCAGTGCCCACCGGACGCAAGAAGCCATGACCAATAACCTGAAGTTCAGCCACAAGATTCTGCTTGCGGCTTCCTTGGTAG
>NZ_JBBNAH010000526.1:0-6373 GCF_037994325.1 Pseudomonas sp. | reverse complement strand
CAGGTGCACCGTAGTCGCCCTACGACAGGCCTTGCTCAACTGGCAAACAAATACGCCTCAACATCCATCCCCGCATCGCGCATCTGCGCCAGCTTGTAGCGCAAGGTGCGCGGGCTGATGCCCAGGCGTTCAGCCGCTTCCTTACGGCGACCGCGCTCGGCACGCAGGGTGTCGATGATCATCTGAAACTCGTGCCGGCGCAGGTCATCGCCCAGCGCGCCGCTGTCGCTGTCTTCACTCATTGGCAGCATGGCGCTGCCGCTGGGGACTGCCACTAAGGTCGGCGCAGGCGCGACCAATGGCGCCAGGCCACTCAGGCACAAGTCTTGAGGCTGAATCATGCCGCCCTGCTGCAGAATCAAGGCACGTTGAATGGCGTTGTCCAGCTCGCGCACGTTGCCCGGCCATGGATAGCCGACCAGCGCACGCTCGGCGTCGGCAGAGAGACGGGCCGGGGCGTGGTTCATTTTCTTCGTGTGCTTGGCTAGCAGGCGTTCGGCCAGCGGCAAGATATCGGCAGTACGCTCACGCAGCGGACGCCAGCCCAGCGGAAATACCGACAGGCGATAGAACAAGTCTTCACGGAAGCGCCCCGCCGCCACTTCGCCGGCCAGGTCGCGGTTGCTGGTGGCCAGCACGCGGATGTCCAGGTCAATCGGCTTACGTGCGCCAACCCGCTCCACTTCACGCTCCTGCAGCACGCGCAGCAGCTTGGCTTGCAGGCCTAGGGGCATCTCGGAAATTTCGTCGAGCAGAATGGTGCCGCCTTCTGCCATCTCAAACTTGCCGGGCTGTGAGGCGACCGCGCCGGTGAACGCGCCCTTCTCGTGACCGAACAGCGTGGCTTCGAGCATATTGTCCGGAATGGCGGCGCAGTTGATGGCAATAAACGGTTTGCTTGCCCGCGGCGACTGCTGGTGGATATAGCGCGCCAGCACTTCCTTGCCGGTGCCGGACTCGCCGGAAATCAGCACAGTGGAATCGCTTTGCGCCACGCGCTTGGCCAGCTCCAGCAATTGCCGGCTGGCCGGCTCAAGCGCCACCGGACCATCACCGTCGTCTTTGCTCAGGCGGCCCAAGGCATGGCGCTCAACCAATTCCAGCAACGCTTTCGGTTCGAAGGGTTTAACCAGGTAATCGGCGGCACCGCGGCGCATGGCGTCCACAGCGCGTTCGACGGCGCCAAAGGCGGTCATCAGCAATACGGGCAGCTGCGGGTGACGGCTGCGGATCAGGCCCAGCAACTGGTGGCCGTCCATGCCCGGCATATTGACGTCACTGACCACCATGCAAAACGAGCCACGGGCCAATTCGGCCAGCGCCGCTTCGGCACTGTCTACCGCGCAGAATGCGTAGCCACCGATTTCCAACGTATCGGCCAGAGCCTCGCGCAGGGCGCGGTCGTCTTCTACCAACAGAACTTTGCTAGCCATGGACGGTTACTCCGGGGAAATCTGTGAAGCCACCGAGATCAGCGGCAAGACCAGAATGGCGCAGGTGCCGCGACCAGGGCGCGAACGCAATAACAGCTCACCCTGATGCGCCCGCGCCACGGCTTTGACGACGGCCAGGCCAAGCCCGGTGCCGGTGGTTTTGGTGGTGAAAAACGGTTCGCCCAGGCGAGCCATAGTGGTGGCATCGATACCCGGGCCGTTGTCGCTGATGCACAGGCGCAGGTTTTGCCCACGGACATAGAAGTGAACTTTCAAGTTGGCGCTGCGGCCGGCGGCTTGGATGGCGTTTTCCATCAAGTTGAGCACGGTGCCAACCAAGGTGTCGCGGTTGCACAGTAGCTCGCCGCCATGGGCATCGCACTGCCAGCGCACGTTCATACCTTGCACATGGGGTTCAGCGGCGGCGCGCAGGGCGTCATAGAGTTTTTTTGGCGCCAGGCGATCCGGCAGCGGCAGCTCGCCACGGGCGAATACCAGCATGTCGCGCACTTGGTGTTCCAGCTCATGCAGGCGCTCTTTCAGGCGACTGGCGAAACGTTGCTGCTGATCGACCGGCAACACCTGCTCGGTCAAATGGCTGGCATACAGCAAGGCGGCGGAAAGCGGCGTGCGAATTTGATGGGCCAGGGAGGCGACCATACGGCCGAGCGCCGACAGGCGTTCGTGACGGGCCAGTTGGTCTTGGAGCTGACGGGTTTCGGTGAGGTCGTTAAGCAGAACCAGCTGGCCCGGCTCGGCGGAGAGCGAGCGGGTGGCGATGGACAGGCGCCGGCCGTTTTTCAGCGATACTTCGTGGCCATCGTCTTTGCGCGGGGCAAAGTTGCGGGCGATCACTTCGCGCCAAAGCATGCCCACCAAGGGCTTACCGAGCAGAGCACAGGCTACGGGGTTGGCTTCGCGAACTACGCCATGGCCGTCGATAACAATAACGCCACCGGGCAGCACATCCAGAAGGCTTTGCAGGCGGTGCGCCAGGCGCTCCTTCTCGGCCAGCTCCTGCATACGCTGGGCGCTGACCAATGCCAGCTCACCCTTGAGCTCGGTGACCCGCGCTTCCAACAGGTTGTAGGAGTCACTGAGCTGGTTCGACATTTGGCTAAACATGGCAAACGCCTGTTCAAGCCCTTGGCGGCTAGTGGCCTCGATGTCGTCTGCAGCAGCGCTGGATGTTGGGAGTGCGGTTGGCTTCATGGTTCTCTCTCACACAGTGAGCCGCCATAAGACGGTCAGTCGAGAGAGTATTAGCAATACCCGTGCCTAAAAAAATATCCTTATTTTTCAAGGCACTATAAATAGCTTAGGAAATTTCGCGTCAATCATCCGACTCTTCGTCGTCGCGACGGCTCATACCGTACTTACGCATTTTCTCCACCAAGGTGGTGCGGCGGATGCGCAAACGTTCGGCAGCACGCGCAACAACACCACCGGCATCGTCCAAGGCTTGCTGGATCAGGCCCTGTTCGAGATTGCCCAGGTAATCCTTCAGGTCGAGACCTTCTGGCGGCAGCATGGCGGTAGAGTCGGTGCTTGGAACAGGAGAGTTAAAGGAGAAGCGCTCTTCCAAGTCGTCACGCACGCTGGTGGCCTGCTGATCATGCTCGTCATCGACTTGACGGAATTTCTTCGGCAGCTCCAGCACACCGATCACGCCATAGGGATGCATGATCGCCATGCGTTCCACCAAGTTGGCCAGCTCGCGCACGTTGCCGGCCCAATCGTGGCGGCACAGCGACATGATGGCGGCGGAGTTGAAACGGATCGAACCGCGCTTCTCCACTTCCATACGGGAAATCAGCTCGTTCATCAGCAGCGGGATGTCTTCCACACGCTCACGCAGCGGCGCCATCTCGATGGGGAATACGTTGAGGCGGTAGTAGAGGTCTTCGCGGAAGGTACCCGCCTCGATCATCTGCTCAAGGTTTTTGTGCGTTGCGGCGATGATGCGCACATCGGCACTTTGCGTCTTGTTGCTGCCTACACGCTCAAAGGTGCGCTCTTGCAGCACGCGCAGGAGCTTGACTTGCATGGGCAGCGGCATATCGCCGATCTCGTCGAGAAACAGCGTTCCGCCATTAGCCAACTCAAAGCGCCCTGCCCGGCTGGTAATCGCGCCGGTAAAAGCACCTTTCTCGTGGCCAAATAGCTCGCTTTCCAGCAATTCGGCGGGAATGGCCCCACAGTTGACCGGCACGAAGGGCGCATCGCGGCGCTTGGAGTGGTAGTGCAGGTTGCGTGCGACCACTTCTTTGCCAGTGCCGGACTCGCCGAGGATCAGCACGCTGGCTTCGGTGTCGGCCACCTGCGACATCATCTGCCGCACTTGCTGAATGGCACGGCTGGTGCCGACCAGGCTGCGGAACAAATTGGGCTCACGCGCACGCGCGCCGCGCGCCTGGTCGTACATTTCGCGGTAGACCTGGGCACGGTGCAGAGAGTCGAGAAGTTTGTTGTAGCTGGGGGGCATTTCCAGGGTGCTTAGCACCCTACGGCGGATATCTTCCGGCCATTCAGCAGGGGCCGCCTCGCCTACTAACAGGATGGGCACCTGCTCATCCCAAACGGCCAATTGCTTGAGCAATTCCAAGGAACCGCCTTTGACGGTGATATCGCCAAGCAACACGCAACCTACGTCGCGGGTGCTGTTGAGCGTCTCAACCGTCTCACGCCACGCCTGGCTGCTGCATGCCAGGTTTTCTTCCCCAAGAAAATTAAGAATTACCGCCAGATCACGGCGGCGTTCGCTGTTGTCATCGACCAGCAAGATTTTGGTTTCACGCCACATAGTGTCGGGTTCTAATCCTGGGAGTGAAGGAGGCGTCGATTAAAAAAAGATAAAAAGACGCAAGCAATTGGCCACTAGTAGAGTCAATTTTTTGTAAGCAGTCAATTTTATGACGTGTTTTTTTCTACCCAGTTCAACAAGGTACGACGTTGTGTTGGGAATTTAACGCAGAGGTATGTAGCTAACCCCCTTTGATAAGAGGTTAGCTACAAAGAATTGACTAGCCAAACATCTGATAGATTTTGGCGCTTTGACTGGATTTCACGAGCAAGGTCAGCTCTTCGCCTACGGCTTCACGCTTACGCACACACGCCGCGGTGAGTTGGCGGTATACCTCTACGAGCGCTTCCATCTGCTCGCGCAGCGCTTCTTCAATATCAGCACTGTCGGCCATGGCTGCACTGACCTGTTCACGGCAAGAAGTATCCAATGCGCCGATACGCTCCCAATCTTCCTTCTGAAAGGCGTCGATCAGGGCCAGGCGGGTAGTTTCTATCTGTTGCAGCACGGAATTTGCCATCTTTTTTCCCTCACCCAACATCACGGTGCAATCGCATCCCAACCGGATTTGACTTCACGCAACAGACCAGACACCTCGACCAGCGGGGTGGGATCATTGCTTTTGTTGGCTTCTAGCATGCGGGTGATCATGTATTCGTAAACACGGTCAAGATTCTGCGCGACTTCGCCGCCCTTGCTCATGTCCAGGCCTTCACGCAGACCGCCAACGATGCCAATGGCTTTGCTGATGAGTTCGCCTTTAAGCGAAGCTTGACCACGGGCCATGGCACCTTGCGCTTGAGCCAAGCGCTCCAGACCGCCTTCCATCAGCATCTGGATCAAACGATGGGGAGTTGCTTCAAACACTTGAGACGATACGCTCACTTGCTTGTACTGATTCATCGCCGCCATCGCTCTCATTTTGCAAACCCTCGTGAACCGTTGTTTCGATATTCAAGCTATCGGCGGGTTTCGCGGGAGCTTTAAGCCTGAGCCTACTTTTTCTTCATCAAAAAAAGCTATTGGTCAGGTGCTGATGAGTAGAAATTAACTCTTCTTGACCAGACCAGGCAGGCTGTCCAGCTGCGACGCCAAACTGTCGCTGGTGGTGGACAATTGCGAAACCAGTGCGTCCATAGCGTTGTATTGCTTATACAGCCGCGTTTGCAGCGCTGTCATGCGCAGGTCGAGATCTTCCTGCTGCTTGTCCAAACTGGTGATGGTGTTGGTCAGCGCAGTTGTGCGCTGCTCAAGAATGCCGCCACCGTCGGTATAGGGTTTGAGCTTAGTACTAAGACGATTAGCTAAGCCATCATCGCCAGTAAAATATGCCGCTACGCCCTCATAGTTCTCGGTAACAGCTTTATCCAACTTAGTACTGTTGACCTCAAGGGAGCCGTCTTGCTTCGTGGTAATCCCCAAGCTCGCTAGTGCTGAAATTGAGCCTGTGCCTGATTGAGCCGAGACTAACTCATTACGCACCGAGCTCACCAATGCACGAGCAGTGGAGTCGCCAGCTAAACCGGCGACAACCGGGTCACTGTTGGCAACCGTGGTGACCTTGGTCAACGAGTTGATAGTACTCATCATCTTGTTGTAGGCAGTCACGAAGTTCTGCACATTGGTTTTCACCGCAGTGGTGTTATCCGCCACGGTCAACGTCAGAGGCTTGTCGGTCTCGGTGGTGCCAGTGAGCTTGATGCTCACGCCATCGATGGCTTTATCGATCGTATTGGAGTCACTGACTACGTCCAAGCCATCAATGGTCAGCTTGGCGCTCTGGGCAGTGGAGATGGTCTTGCCGGCCTTCGCAACAGCTTTGTCATAGTCAGCAGTGGTGACGAAGTCGTTGGGATCCAACGTAGCGGACGGAAACGTCAGATCTTCCAACGAACCGCTGCCCGTACCCGTGCTGGTCCCCGTCATGGTGATGTCGTTGCCATCGCCCATCTTGGTGCTACTTAGCACCAGACGCGAACCCTGGCTGTCAGTGACGATGGTGGCGCTGATTCCCGCCGTTTTACCTTGGGAGTTAATCGCATCACGAACACCGGCGAGGGTGTTGTTGGTGCTATCGACATTGATCGTCAGCGCTGATTCGCTGCCGACCTTGATATTAAGCGAACCAGTATTGAAG
>NZ_JBBNAH010000525.1:0-5273 GCF_037994325.1 Pseudomonas sp. | reverse complement strand
CCTATACGCTGTTCGCCACCCACTATTTCGAATTGACGGTGTTGCCGGAAAGCCAGCCAATCGTTGCCAACGTGCACCTTAATGCCACCGAGCACAACGAACGTATTGTGTTTCTGCACCATGTGCTGCCTGGGCCGGCGAGCCAGAGTTATGGCTTGGCAGTGGCCCAGTTGGCGGGTGTTCCGGGCGATGTCATCGTGCGCGCTAAAGAGCATTTGGCACGCTTGGAAACCACAGCGTTGCCCCACGAACAGCCGCGTAGCGAGCCGGGCAAGCCATCAGTGCCAATGCAAAGCGATATGTTCGCCAGCGCACCGCACCCTGTGATTGAGGAATTGGGCAGAATCAATCCCGATGATTTAACCCCGCGCCGCGCGCTTGAACTGTTATATACATTGAAAGCACGCATCTAACGCCTTGCCCGCGCAAGCTGTTAGAATCCCGCGCGCTTTGGGAAAGCAGTGGCCTATTAGCCTGGCGTCACTGCTACAGTTTTCCCGAGCCGAGGAGCCCAACTTCTGACAAGGGCTCCCCAGCCGCCTGAGGAGAGAATTAGAAATGACCTTCGTCGTCACCGACAACTGCATCAAGTGCAAGTACACCGACTGCGTAGAAGTGTGTCCGGTGGACTGCTTTTACGAAGGCCCGAACTTTTTGGTGATTCATCCGGACGAGTGCATTGACTGCGCCCTGTGCGAGCCAGAATGCCCGGCCCAAGCCATCTTCTCCGAAGATGAAGTGCCAGAAGATATGCACGAGTTCATTGCCTTGAACACTGACCTTGCAGAAGTCTGGCCGAACATCACCGAGCGCAAAGACGCGCTGCCAGACGCTGAAGAGTGGGATGGCAAGAAGAACAAGCTGGAATTGCTGGAACGTTAAGCGCCAGTGCGACAGAAGCCCGAAGAGGCCGTCGTAGGTTGGGTTGAACGAAGTGAAGCCCAACGCGGTTGACCCGCAAAAGTCGATCTAAACCGTGTAAAGACAAAAGGCCCGCACTGCGGGCCTTTTGTTGTGCCCGCCTTTCGGCAGGCAAAAAAAAGGGGCGGTATGACCCGCCCACTCTTTCGTCCCTAGTCCCTCTATTTCCTGCTCATCGTCCTGATGAATCGTGTCCTTCGATGTTCCTGGCCAAATTCCCTATCAGCCCGTGCTAGTCCGTAAGCACAGGGGTGATATTAGCGATATCCAGAGGCCGTTCAAGTCGCGAAATCGCCTAAGAGAGCATCATTCGACAACACTAAAAATAATTAATTCTTTTAAATTCAGATAGTTAGTAAAACTAAAACTGTAATACACGCCTTACACCGGCTAATCATTCCTCGTATCGCTTACACGCTTTGTAAGCAATGTCTTACACAGCTCGAACTTGTAAGACCATCCTTACAAAAAACCCGGCCAAGGCCGGGTTTTTCTCTACGCGAAACAAACACCCGTTATTGGAACAGCGAGTCACTGGACAGGCCATTTTTCTCCAGGATTTCGCGCAAACGTTTCAGCGCTTCCACCTGAATTTGCCGCACGCGCTCACGGGTAAGACCAATTTCCTGTCCCACCTCTTCCAACGTGCAGCTTTCATGGCCGCGCAGGCCGAAACGCCTGACTACCACTTCACGCTGCTTGTCGGTGAGCTCTGACAACCATTGATCAATGCTCTGCGACAGATCGTCATCCTGCAGCAACTCACAGGGATCGGTCGGGCGGTCATCGGTCAGGGTGTCGAGCAGGGTTTTGTCGGAGTCTGGGCCGAGAGACACGTCCACCGAGGAAACCCGCTCGTTAAGACCAAGCATGCGCTTGACCTCACCGACAGGTTTTTCCAACAGGTTGGCGATTTCTTCAGCCGAGGGTTCATGGTCAAGTTTCTGCGTCAGCTCCCGCGCCGCGCGCAGGTAGACGTTAAGCTCCTTGACCACATGAATAGGTAAACGAATGGTGCGCGTCTGGTTCATGATCGCGCGTTCGATGGTCTGCCGAATCCACCACGTGGCGTAGGTGGAAAAGCGGAAGCCGCGTTCCGGGTCGAATTTCTCCACCGCCCGAATCAAGCCGAGGTTGCCCTCTTCGATCAGGTCCAGCAGCGACAAACCTCGGTTAACGTAGCGTCGGGCGATTTTCACCACCAGGCGCAGGTTGCTCTCGATCATGCGCTTACGGCCCGCAGGGTCGCCCTTCTGCGCCAGACGCGCAAAATGAACTTCTTCTTCAGGAGTAAGGAGAGGAGAAAAACCGATTTCGTTGAGGTAAAGCTGAGTGGCGTCTAGCGCCCGGGTGTAATCGATGTACTTGTGTTGCTTGACCGCAGTGGAGTGCTTGGCTTTCGTGCGCTTGGTCGGAACTTCCGACTCATCATCGAGCACGTCTTCCAAAACGATACCGGGCTCCATCAGAAGCACGTCATCATCCAAGTCAAACTCCGGCGCTTCTTTGTTGAGTGCCATTGTTCTTATCCCTTGCTGAGTTCGACATAAGCTCCGGCATCGCCCTATTCCTTGGCAACCCCTGAGCCCGTCCGGCCTACGTGGCTGGAACGGGCTGACAACGTATCAGCGAGCAGGCAAAAATTGCAGCGGATCCACAGGTTTGCCCTGTCGGCGAATCTCAAAGTGGAGTTTCACCCGATCGGTTCCGGTAGAGCCCATTTCGGCAATCGTCTGCCCAACCTTGACTTGCTGCCCCTCCCGTACCAACAGCTTGCGGTTGTGACCGTAAGCGCTTACGTAAGTGTCGCTGTGTTTGATGATCACTAATTCGCCGTAGCCCCGTAATCCACTTCCGGCGTACACAACAGAACCATCCGACGCTGCGAGAACAGGCTGGCCCAATTCCCCGGCTATATCAATTCCTTTATTCAAACTACCGTTTGAGGAGAATTTACCAATTAAAGCGCCGCCTGTCGGCCACGCCCAACCTGTAGCGGAACGACTCACTGACTGTACCGGAGTGGTCGCTGGAGTCGTTACCACTGGTGGCTGAGCGGGCCTGGCGATGACCGGGACGGTGTTGGTGGGCACCACCACAAGCGGTGGTTTGTTGCCCGAATTTCCGCCGTTTGGCGAAGAAGACGGCGCCTTCACCAAGGTTGCTGGGCGTCCGCCATCGAACCGAATGACCTGGCCAACTTTGATGGTGTAAGGCGCGGGAATATTGTTGCTGGCGGCCAGCGCACGCCAATCCCAGCCAAAGCGAAAGGCGATGGAGTACAGGGTGTCGCTGCGCTGCACACGGTACTGGCCGGTGGTGGTCGCCGGCCGTTGCGGGGCTGCCACGCTGGTGCTGGTACCGCCGGTAGTGCGGTCCACTACTCGCACGCCACCGGGGGGGGTGCTGCTGCAGCCGGCCAGTAACACACCAAGGACCGCGCCACTCACCAGACGCTTGGCGCCTGCGCTGCAAATCCACTGCTGAATGGCTGTGAGACTCACCCGCCTCTCCCTATCCGGTGACTGTTGAAAAATCTGGTAACGCAAAAACCAACCTTTAGTTGGGTGGCCGCACTCGCTCGCTGCCCTCGCCCGAAGCGGCTCAGGCCACAGGCCCATTGAGCAGCGGCACAAAGCGCACAGCATCAAGCACATGACGGGAGAAGCCGTGTTCTTCGCGGATGATCAACATCAGCTGTTGAACATCACCAGCGCCGACCGGAATCACCAAGCGCCCGCCAGGCGCCAGTTGATCCAGCAAGGCTTGCGGCACCTGGGCGGCAGCAGCGGTAACGATAATGCCGTTGTAAGGCGCCAATGCCGGCCAACCTTCCCAGCCATCGCCCCAACGAAAGACCACGTTGCGCAGATTGAGTGCCTGCAATCGCTCTTTCGCACGTTCTTGCAGGACTTGGATGCGCTCCACCGAGAACACGCGCTCAACCAATTGCGTCAGTACGGCGGTCTGGTAGCCAGAGCCGGTGCCGATTTCCAGCACCTTGTCGACCGGGCCGGCCGCCAGCAACAGCTCGGTCATGCGCCCAACCATATAAGGCTGCGAGATAGTCTGGTTATGGCCGATAGGCAGCGCGGTGTCTTCATAGGCACGGTGCGCAAAGGCTTCATCGACAAACAGGTGACGGGGTGTGCGGCGGATCACTTCCAGTACGCGGGCGTTGGACAGCCCTTCTTCGTACAGACGTTGGATCAGCCGTTCACGGGTGCGCTGCGAGGTCATGCCTATGCCGCGGTGTTGCAGATCATCTTGCCCGCGCGACATCAGAGCAGCCCCTCCAGCCAAGGCTCGATGCGTCGAAACGCCTCGTTAAAGGTACGGTCCAGCTGCAGCGGCGTAATCGACACATAACCCTGCACCACGGCATGGAAGTCGGTACCGGGGCCGCCGTCTTCGGCATCGCCGGAAACGGAAATCCAATAGCCTTCTTTGCCGCGCGGGTTGACCACTTTCACTGGCGCTGCGGCCTGGGCACGATGGCCCAAGCGAGTCAGTTGAATACCGCGGATATGTTCCAGCGGCAGATTGGGAATATTCACATTGAGTACGGTGCGCGGCGGCAGGTCGAGCTTATCGTGCGCCTCCACCAGACGGCTGGCGATATACGCAGCGGTTGGCAGGTTATCGGTCTGGCGCGATACCAAGGAAAAGGCAAACGCCGGCATACCAATAAAACGCCCTTCCAGCGCGGCGGCCACGGTGCCGGAATACAGCACATCATCGCCCAGGTTAGCGCCCAGGTTGATACCGGAAACCACCATATCGGGCACCTCTTGCAACAGGCCATTGAGGCCCAGGTGCACGCAGTCGGTAGGAGTGCCGTTAACGCTGATAAAACCATTGCTCAAAGTAGTCGGGTGAAGCGGACGATCCAGGGTCAGCGAGCTGCTCGCACCGCTCTTGTCCTGGTCGGGGGCGATGACCACGCAGTCGGCATAATCCGCCAACGCGCCATGCAGCGCGGCGAGGCCGGGTGCAGTCACCCCATCGTCGTTTGAAATCAGAATGCGCATGAGTTGTCCGTCTGCCCTACCGGCAACAGCTCGACGATTTCACGCACCACTACGGTGGCGAAGCATCCAGCCGGGAGGACGAATTCCAGTTGCAGAATGTCAGGCTCGGGATAATGCCACGTCAAACCGCTGATGGGGAGGCGCAGGATTCGCCGTTCGTGAGCCATGCCCGCTGCGACTAGCCAGTCGTACAATGCCGGCTCTTTTTGCGCCACGCCTTGTTCAATTTCATGGGCCAGGCCGGCAGCCGGCGATGGGCCGTCGCCCCACAGCGGTCCGGTGGGGTGCAAATCGAGAATGGCCAGACGCGGATCACTACAC
>NZ_JBBNAH010000524.1:0-3956 GCF_037994325.1 Pseudomonas sp. | reverse complement strand
AACCGGATCTTCCGCAATAAACCCTGCGGTCGGCCCTGTCGGACTGGACTTGGCTTTTACATGGAAATTTTTCGAAGGAAAACCTTCAGACAGCAAACTGGCGCCCAACGGATTGGGCGAACGCAGACCGATTACGGCTTGATACTTGTCCGCCACTTTCTGGAATGAGTCGCCGTACAACACCTTTACCTCACCTTGCTCGGTATTCTTCGGCGCCGCGGGCTTTGGCAATCAGCAGATCGGCCTTGTCGCCAAACACTTCCAGGGTGCCTGAAAGCGAGCTGGGTTTATTGCCGGTGACTTCAGTCAAAATCGCCGTGGCGGTACGTTGCAGATTGGGGTTAAGCAACACCGCGCCACCGATTTGGCTGACGCCATTGGCGCGGCTGTTGTTAAAGATCACCCCGGGCTGCTGCACATCAAATTGGCTGAAACGGTTGTGGGAAAGGCCCTTGGCATTGGGGTTGGCGATTTCGATGACCGGCACGCCGTTGCCAGCGTTGATGACATTAGTGCCGCCCGCCGGTGCAGTGGGGTCAACCAGAATGTCCGCCATCGCCCAGCCCGGCGCACCGGCCAGCAGCACCGACAACACCAGGCGCTTGAGCGACCAGGAAAACGGTTCGGTTGGGGAAAGAATGACCGGCGTAGCGGCAGGTTGCTGGCCAGGTTTACGTTGCGCGCGGGTGATTTCGGCGACAGGAATCAGAAAGCCGAGTGGCTTACTGAAGACAAGACGGAAGCAATGCTTATTCATGGTGGACTTTTAGTGGTTGGAAAAGCGCGAAACTCTAAATACCGAGCTCGCCCACCCACGTAGTCATCGTCTTAAGACCGCCATTCACATTGCCTACAAGAAGCGGGGGAAATTCCACCCACCCACCGTCAACAAACCTCCACAAAACTGTCATTTCGCTTAAACGACGCCCATCGACACTGGCGTCATGAGCCAATCGCCCCTGCATATCGCGCTGATCAGCGAAACCTTTCCGCCGGAAATCAACGGTGTGGCCAATACACTTGGGCGCTTGTGTGCGGGGCTGCGCGAGCGCGGCCATCGTTTGCAGTTGGTGCGGCCGCGGCAAAGTGCTGATGACGGGCAGCGTAGTACCGATGAACTGCTGCTAACCCGCGGCTGGCCGCTGCCGGGTTATCCCGGTTTGCAGTGGGGGCAAGCGTCCATGCATAAGCTGCTGCGGCGCTGGAAGCGCCAGCGTCCGGATGTGTTGTATATCGCCACCGAGGGGCCGTTGGGGCTCTCGGCATTACGGGCGGCGCGGCGGTTACACATTCCGGTGATCAGCGGTTTTCACACCAATTTTCAGCAGTACAGCAGCCATTACGGCCTCGGGTTGCTGACCCGTTTTCTGACCAACTACCTGCGCTGGTTTCATAACCGCTCGCAGCTGACCTTGGTGCCCAGCGCCAGCCAAAGCTTGGAGTTGCAGCGCCGTAGTTTTGAGCGCGTGCATCTACTGGCGCGCGGTGTCGATAGCCAGTTGTTCCATCCGGCCAAACGCTGCGCTGAACTGCGCAGGCAATGGGGTGTGCAGGACGAGGAATTGGTGGTGGTGTACGTCGGGCGGATTGCCGCGGAGAAAAACCTGGATCTGCTAGTGCGCAGCTTCCGCTCCCTGCAAAGCCGGTATCCACAACAGCGGCTAAAACTGGTGATGGTCGGCGACGGTCCGCAACGGGCGTGCTTGCAGAAAGAATTGCCCGAGGCGGTGTTCTGTGGCGTGCAGCGCGATCAGGCGTTGGCCGCCCACTATGCCAGCGCCGATTTGTTTCTCTTCCCGAGCCTGTCGGAAACCTTCGGTAATGTGCTGCTGGAGGCCTTGGCTTCCGGGCTGGCGGTGGTGGCGTATGACCAGGCAGCGGCGGCCCAGCATATTCGCCATGGCCACAATGGCGCGCTAGCGATGCCTGGCGATGAAGCGGCGTTTATCGACAGTGCCTGCTGGTTGCTGGAAGACCGGGAAACCTTGCGCCGCGTGCGCTTGAACGCACGGCAACACGCCAGCCGCCAAGGGTGGCCAGCGATTGTGCAACAGTTTGAAAGTTACCTGCGCAGTGCCGGCAGCGTGGCGTAAACGCGAAAAAATCCGTGATGCGCCGCCAACAAAAAGCCCGCCGAATGAGCGGGCTTTTTGTTGGCGATTCGTGGTTTAGCCACGGGCCGCTTTAATGGCGTCGATATAGGGCTCAGCCAGGCGCTGGTCCTGGATCAGGGCAACAAAGTCGTTGCCCTTGGCGTCGGTGGCATTGAGGTCAAAACCCGCTTGCACAAAGAAACCCAGAAAGCGCTCGAAGTCGTCGATGCGCAAACCACGGTAAGCCTTCACCAGCTTGTGCAGCGACGGCGGGGTGTCGTCGGCCGGTTCCACGGTGAGGAACAGTTTGATCGGCTCGTCACCAATCTCTTCGCCAATCACCTGTTTCTTGTCTTTACGCATGATCTAGTTCTCTTAACGGGTAAGCGCCGGGCCGGCAGTTTACTCCGCCCCGGGGCGCAGGCTCAACGCGCGCGCTGCGCGCCGGTATGCAGGTCGGCCCAGACGTGGCCGTTGGGGTAGCTCAAGAACTGCACGTAGAGCGTGCCGTTACGCAGCAAATCGAGCAGCACACGGTATTGCGCCTGCGGGTAATAGAGGGTGAGGGTTTGTTTGGCTTCGTCCAGGCTTGGGCGTTTCAGGCTTTTGCCTTCGCTGTCGAAACGGATCAGCACCTGGGTCACCGTAGCGCCCTTGGAGACCGCTTTGGTTTTCAGCTTTAACCAAGTGGGCGAGGTGATCGGAATCGGTTGCTGGTTTGACTCGCGCTGGCTGCCAACCACCACCGAATACTCGGTAACTTGCAGCACCTGCTGTTGCTCAGGCGACTCGGCGCGCAGGTTTTGCTCGTCCGGCGGCAGGTATTGTTCATGGGTCAACGCAGCCGATGCCAAGGGCGAAGCGGCCAGCAACAGGGCCAAAACAGAAACACGCAGCAGCATCACAACCTCCCGAAAAAATCAGCGCGCCACCATAGCACGCGTGATTCCCCGTAGGGTGGGCTGTGCGCACCACTGCGCAGCTCTCAAGACCGCTTGGTGCGCCAACACACTCTGCGCCGCTCTGTGCCGATTTCGTCGCCTAACGTGGCCAAAACCCTCAAGCCATACCGCCTCTGGAAGCCCAACCTAAAAGCCACTTCCCTTGGCTACGAGGACACCCCATGCGCCGCATCCAGATTATCGACAGCCATACCGGCGGCGAGCCGACCCGGCTGGTAATCGACGGCTTTCCCGATCTGGGCACCGGCAGCATGGCCGAGCGCCGCGCGTTATTGGCTGAGCACTTCGATGCCTACCGCGCTGCCACCGTACTGGAACCGCGCGGCAGCGATGTGCTGGTCGGCGCCTTACTCTGCCCCCCGGTAGACCCAACGGCCTGTGCTGGGGTGATCTTTTTCAATAACAGCGGCTACCTCGGTATGTGCGGCCACGGCACCATCGGCCTGGTGATTTCCTTGGCGCATATGGGCCGTATCGGGCCGGGCACGCACCGCATTGAAACGCCAGTCGGCACGGTCGAAGCCACGCTGCATGAGGACCACTCGGTGAGCGTGCGCAATGTGCCGGCCTACCGCTATCGCGCAGCTGTAAGCGTCGAGGTGCCCGGCTATGGCGCGGTCACTGGCGATATTGCCTGGGGCGGCAACTGGTTCTTTCTCGTCAGCCAGCACGGCCAACGTATTGATGGCAGCAACCTCGATGCCCTTACCGCCTACACCGTAGCCGTCAGCGCGGCGCTGCAAGCCCAGGGTATTTACGGCAGAGACGGCGGCGTGATCGACCATATCGAACTGTTTGCCGACGACCCCCAAGCCGACAGTCGCAACTTTGTGCTCTGCCCCGGCAAGGCCTACGACCGCTCGCCCTGCGGCACCGGCACCAGCGCCAAACTGGCGTGCCT
>NZ_JBBNAH010000523.1:0-8406 GCF_037994325.1 Pseudomonas sp. | reverse complement strand
AACTGGCCGTACGAAGACCAGTTTCGAGGTGAAGAAGCGGGCTCTTAGTGTTCAGGGATGTAGCCTACAAACGCTCGGTTTGTAGGCAATGGCCCCCGTCTGGCAGAAAACCTGAACACATCTCTTGGGCCCCAAGTCGTACCCCATAGACGCAGCCAACTGCGCCGCCGCCAAGCGCGGCCGCCCTTTACCGTGAGGCTTCTATGAGTACCCACCTGCAAGAGAACGGCGACGACCTGTTCGCCCTGCACACGTTGCGCCTGACCATTAACGGCGAACCCCGCCGCGTGCAGGTGCCAGCCTGGACCACGCTGCTTGATCTGCTGCGCGAGCAGTTGCAACTCACCGGCACCAAGAAGGGTTGTGATCACGGCCAATGCGGTGCCTGCACGGTGCTGTTGGATGGCAAGCGCATCAACAGTTGCCTGACCTTGGCGGTGATGCATGACGGTGCCGAGTTGACCACCATTGAAGGCGTGGCCAACGGCGATGAGCTGCATCCGTTGCAACGCGCGTTTATCAAGCACGATGCGTTTCAATGTGGTTATTGCACGCCGGGGCAGATCTGTTCGGCGCTGGCGATGGCGGGGGAAAACCATGCCCGTAGCCGCGCTGATATTCGTGAGCAAATGAGCGGCAATCTGTGCCGCTGCGGGGCTTACAACAATATTATTGATGCCATCGAGGAAGCGCTGCCGGCCTGTCGCGGTGAGTTTGAAAACGCTGCGCCTAGGTTGCTGAGCAAGGGGGATGCGGCATGAGCCCATTCACTTATGCGCGGCCTACGGCGCTGAATGAGGCGCTGCAATTGGCCGGCCCGCATACGCGGTTTATTGCCGGTGGCACCAACCTGATTGACCTGATGAAAGAGAATGTCGAGCGCCCGCAGCGGTTGATCGACATCACCGGTTTGCCGCTGCATGAGGTGACTGACACGGTTGACGGCGGCCTGCTGATTGGCGCGTTGGTCAGCAACAGTGACCTGGCCTGGCATCCCCGTGTCGAGCATGACTACCCGTTGCTGGCGCAAGCAATTCTGGCCGGCGCCTCGCCGCAGTTGCGCAATATGGCCAGCACCGGTGGCAACCTGTTGCAGCGCACCCGTTGCCAATATTTCTACGACACCGCGGCGCCGTGTAATAAGCGTGAGCCCGGTAGCGGTTGCAGTGCGCTCAAGGGCTTGAACCGCAACCACGCGATTCTCGGCGCCAGTGAGCACTGCGTGGCGACCCACCCTTCGGATATGTGCGTGGCCTTGGCGGCCTTGCAGGCGGTGGTGCATATCGCCGGCCCGCAGGGCACGCGCACGGTGGCCTTTGCAGAATTTCATCGACTGCCGGGCGATACGCCTGAGCGCGATAACGTGCTGGCCGCCGACGAGCTGATCACCGCCGTTGAGCTGCCCGCCGCCGGGTTTGCCCAGCACAGCCACTACCTGAAAATCCGTGACCGCGAGTCCTATGCGTTTGCTTTGGTGTCGGTGGCGGCGGCGCTGGATATTGATGGCCATGTGATTGGTGAAGCGCGTATCGCCTTGGGCGGTGTGGCGCATAAACCGTGGCGAGTCAGCGATGCCGAAGCCGTATTGGTGGGCAAGCCGCCGACCCCGGCGAACTTTCGCTTGGCGGCCGATTTGCTTTTGGATGGCGCTGTCGGCCTGGGGCGCAATAATTTCAAAGTCGAGTTGGCGCGCCGTGCCGTGGTGCGGGCGTTAAGCGATGCAGCCACTGCGGGGGTTTCAGCATGACGGCCAAGGTCACAGCATTTAACGCGCCATTGCAGGTGCCCATGGGTATGCCGATGGACCGGGTCGACGGCTCTGCCAAAGTCACCGGCGCTGCCCAGTACGCGGCGGATTTTCATACCGCTGACCTGACCTATGGCTGGGTGATTTCCAGCCCTATCGCCCATGGCCGTATCGTCTCCATCGACGCGCAATCCGCGTTGGCGTTGCCGGGGGTGTTGCTGGTGCTTAGCCATCTCAACCGCCCAGCGCTGGCCAGTTACGACGAGGCCTATAGTGACGACGATGCCGCCGACGGCTCGCCGTTCCGTCCGTTGTATAACGAGCGCATTTTGTACAGCGGCCAGCCGGTTGCGTTGGTGGTGGCCAAAACCCTGGAGCAGGCGCGGATGGCCGCCGCACAGGTGCAGATCGAGTACCAGGGCGAGCTCCATGAAACCGACCTGAATGCCCAGCGCAGTAGCGCACACAAGGCGCCGGCCGAGTTGCCCGAGCCGCGCGGGGATGTGCCTGCCGGGTTGGCGCGTTCTACGGCCAAGGTTGAGGTGGAGTATCAAACCCCAGCCGAACACCACAACCCGATGGAGCCGCATGCGTCGACCGTGGTGGTGCAGCCCGATGGCGGCCTGCTGATTTACGACAAAACCCAGGGCACACAAAACTGCCGCACCTATGTTGAGCAGGTGTTTGGCCTGGAGCCGGGCAGCGTGCGGGTGGTGGCGCATTTTGTTGGCGGCGCCTTTGGTTCCGGCCTACGGCCGCAGTACCAGCTGACCTTGGCGGTAATGGCGGCGCTGATGGTTAAGCGCTCGGTGCGCCTGGCCCTGACCCGCCAGCAGATGTTTACCTTTGGCTACCGTCCGCCAACCATTCAACGCCTGACGCTCGGCGCCAATGCCGAGGGCAAGCTGCAGGCCGTGCGGCATCAGGCGATCGCCCAGACCTCGCGCTTTGAAGACTTCACCGAGCACGTGGTGGAGTGGTCCGGCATGCTCTACCACTGCGACAGCGTTGAGCTGGATTACCGCCTGGTGCCGCTGGATGTCTTCACGCCGTTGGATATGCGCGCGCCGGGCGCCACCTCTGGAGTGTTCGCCCTCGAATGCGCCATGGACGAGTTGGCCTATGCCGCCAATATCTGCCCGTTGAAATTGCGCCTACTCAACTACACCGAGCGCAATGGCAACGAAGACAAACCGTACTCCAGTAAAGCTCTGCGCGAGTGTTACAGCGAAGGCGCCGAGCGCTTTGGCTGGGCGCAGCGTTCGCCCGCGCCGCGCAGCATGCGCGATGGCCATGACTTGCTGGGCTGGGGCGTGGCCACTGGCGTATGGGAGGCCATGCAGCAGAAAGCCAGCGCTCGTGTGGTACTCGACGCACAAGGCGGTCTACACGTCAGCAGCGCCACCACCGATATCGGCACCGGCACCTACACCGCCTTGACTCAGATCGCCGCTGCGGCGATGGGCCTGGACAGTGACAAGGTGCAGGTGATGATTGGTGACTCCAGCCTGCCGACGGCGCCGCTGCAAGGTGGCTCGTTTACCATTTCGTCGGTCGGTAGCGCGGTGCAGCAGGCCTGCACGGCATTGCAGAAAGACCTGCTTGAGGCCGCGCAAAAAATCGACGACTCACCGTTTGCCGATGTCAGCCGCGATGAGGTGGAGTTTGTCGATGGCCATCTGCGCTTGAAGGCCGATTCCAGCCAACAGCTGAGTTATGCCGAGATTGTGCGCAGCAGCGGCAGCGGGCAGATGGAGGCGTCTGTCGATGCCGCGCCCGATAGCGAGAAACGCGACCCCTACGCCACCGCTGCGCACTCGGCGGTGTTTGTCGAAGTGCGCGTGGACGAAGCGTTGGGCAAGGTGCGGGTCAGTCGGGTGGTCAGTGCCATTGCCGCAGGCAAGGTGGTGAACCCGAAAACCGCGCGTAGCCAGATTCTCGGCGGCGTGGTCTGGGGCATTGGTATGGCGCTGCAGGAAGAAACGCAGATGGACCATGACCTCGGGCGCTTTATCAACCACAACCTGGCCGAATACCACGTGCCGGTGCATGCCGATATGGGTGATATCGAGGTGATTTTTGTCGATGAGCCAGACAGCATCGTCAACGCCCTTGGCTCCAAAGGCGTGGGTGAAATCGGCCTAGTGGGCGTGGCAGCGGCGATTGCCAATGCCATCTACCACGCCACCGGCAAGCGAGTGCGCGAGCTGCCGATCACCTTGGATAAATTGCTCTAAGGCTTGGGCGTTTCTGCCACCTCTGGCGCGCTGAGGGTTTCGCGCTGCGCCAGGGTGGGGAACAGTTTGTACCAGGTGCCGGTGATCAGCAGGGTGCCGACGCCGCCTAGTACCACGGCGTTTACCGTGCCGAACCAATGGGCCGTCAGCCCGGATTCAAACTCGCCGAGCTGGTTGGAGGCGCCGATAAACAAACCATTTACTGCACTCACCCGGCCGCGCATGGCGTCCGGGGTTTCCAACTGCACAAAGGCGCCACGGATCACCATGCTGATCATGTCGGCAGCGCCGAGAATGGCCAGCACCAACAGCGAAAACCAGAACGAGGTCGACAGGCCGAAGGCAATCGTCGCCACGCCAAACACGCCCACGGCAATAAACATCACCCGGCCGACTTTGCGTTTGATCGGGAAGCGCGCAATCCAGAACGCCATTAACAACGCCCCCACCGCCGGCGCCGAACGCAGCATGCCCAGGCCCCAGGGGCCGGTAAGCAAGATGTCTTTGGCAAACACCGGCAGCAGGGCCGTGGCGCCGCCGAGTAGCACCGCGAATAGGTCGAGCGAGATAGCGCCAAAGATATCCGGTCGACTGCGAATAAAGCGGATGCCCGCCAGCAGTGAATGAATCGACGGTCGTTCCTGATTTAGCTTGGCTTGGTTTTTCGGCAAGCTCAGCATCAAGGTGCACGCCAGCACATAGAGCACAAAGGTGGGCGCGTACACCCAAATGCTGCCAAAGGCGTAGAGAAAACCACCCAGGGCTGGGGCAACGATGGTGGCCGTCTGTATGGCTGATGAGGACGCCGCAATGGCGGCGGGAAACAAGGCCGCTGGCACCAGGCTGGGCAGCAGGGCTTGGGTGGCCGGCATCTCGAAGGCGCGGGTGCTGCCGAGCAAAAAGGCCAGTACAAAAATCATCTCGCGGCTGACATCACCGCTGCTGCTGCCCACCACCAACGCCAAGGCAATCAAGGCCTGGCAGGCTTGGCAAAAGGCTGCCACTTTGCGCCGGTCATAACGGTCGGCCACGTGGCCGGTGTGCAGCATAAACAGCACGCGCGGTAAGAACTCCACCAAGCCAACCCAGCCCAAATCCATCACGTTGCCGGTGAGTTGGTACATATGCCAACCGATGGCCACGGTCAGCATCTGGAATGCGCTAGCGGTGCAGACGCGGGCGAGCCAGAACTTGAGGAAAGGGACGTGGTGGCGCAACAACTGTGGCGTGGTGGTGGACATTGGGCGCAGGTCTGGACGGCTGTCGGGAGGGGCGACAGGCTAGCATGGGCAGTCAGCAGCGTGGGCTGGCGGCGGCCACTGATCGCCCGGTTTTCGCTTGCGCAGGGCTGCGAATCCGGGCGTTATGCGCGCTGCAACGCCTGCTGTGTTGCGCACATCAGGCGGTTATAGCGGCATCAGTAGCGGTATTGCTGCAACGCTTGCGGCAACGCCCAGGTGGCATGAAACGCCAGCACGGCCACACACGCCGGCAACACCAGCCACCACACCCGAGGCGACATCGCCGGCAGCGGTGTGCGCCATTGCGCAAGTGTCAGGCTGGTAGCGCAGGCCGCCGCTGCCAGCAGCGCGCCGGCAATAATGTCCGTCGGCCAATGCACGCCTAGGTACACCCGCGACAGCGCAATCGACAGCGCCGGAATTACCGCCAGCAGCAACCAGGTCAGGCGCATGCGCACCGGCTGGCCACGCCCGGCCAGCACCGCCAGGGTTAAAAAGAACGCAAAGGCCGCCGAGCTATGCCCGCTGGGCATGCTGAAGGTGTGCAGCGGCTCCAGCAGAATTTCCGGCCGCGCGCGGGAAAACAGCAGTTTGAGAAAGTGGTTGGCCAAGGCGCAGCCCAGCAGCGTGCCGGTGGCGAATAGAAAGTTGCGGTACTGGCGCGCCACCAACAGCATCACGCACAGCATGACGCCGACGGTGAGTTGCGTGCGGAAGTCGCCGAGGCGGGTAACGATGGTGACAAAGCTGTCCATTGCCGGCTGGCGTTGTTCTTGTACCAGCGCCATCAGGCCTTGGTCGAGTTGGGCCAGATACGGGTAGCCAATCAGCATGGCAATCAGCAGCGTAATCCCCAGCCCAGCCATAATGGCTGTGGCCCAGCGCTGCTGGCGCAGGCTGGCTTGCAGGCTGACGCCAATCAGCACGGCCATGCCGGCAGCCACCACCGCCGCCTGGCCCCAGAAGCCTTCCGGCAAGGGCAAACGCATGGCTGCGCCAGTGGCCCAGCCGGGCAGCAGATAGGCCACCGACCAACCCGCTGCGGCAATCAGGCTGACCACGATAAAACGCGGCAGCGGCATATCGAGCATGCCGGCCACCATCGGCAGCATGGGCCGTAATGGGCCGATATAACGCCCGACCAACAGGCTGACCACGCCGTAACGCTGAAAATAGCTTTCTGCGCTGGCCAGCCATTCCGGGTGGCTGCGCAGCCCCGGCAAGCGCCGGATATTTTGGTGAAAGCGCCGGCCCAGGGCGTAGGACAGCGCATCGCCGAGCAGGCCGCCGGTATAGCCCAATAGCAAGGTTTCGCCGAGAGTCAGGGCGCCACTGCCGGCCAGTACAGCAATGGCAAACAGCAGCACAGTGCCCGGCACAATGATGCCGGCAATCGCCAAACACTCCACACACGCTACGACAAAAATGGCGATGCCCAGCCATTGGGGGTTGGCGCTGAGCCAGCCAGTCAGTTGGTTTAGCCACTCGGTCATGGTGCAAATCCCTGGTGCGCAGTCACGTAATAGAAGTCCTGGTTTTCCACTTGGCCACGACGCAGGGGGTTGCGCGTGCAATGGCGGGCGTAAGAGGCATCGACAAATCGGTAGAGCAAATGTTCATCACGGCCGAGGGGAATTCCCAGGCGTGTGGTTTGAATGATCTGTTCGGGGCGGTAGCCGACGTCTTCCACAAACAAGCGTTGTGGGTCGAAGCGCTGCGCGTCCCAGGTCGGCACTTTAAGGCCGAGGGCGCGGCAGAGGAGGGTTTGACCGTTACAGAGTTTTTCCAGCGGGCGCGGTTGCTCGGCGTTGCTGGCGGGATTGTTGCGCTGCATTTGCGCCAGGCTGGCCGGGCCGCTATGGGCGTCGGTATAGGGAAAGGCCGACTTGATCAGCACCGCATTGCCTGGCCCATGGGCGCTGAAGTTCAGCGAGTCGCCGCCACGGGCGTAGTACATATAAATGTGCCCCCCGTCGAGAAACAGCGCGCGGCGTTTTTCCGTGTAACCCAGGGAAGCGTGGCTGCCTTTTTCGGCGAAGTAATAGGCCTCGGTTTCAATAATGCGCGCGGCCAGCCACAGACCATCGACGTAGTGGCGAATCACCTTGCCCAGCAGCGCTTGGGCCAGTACCTGGGCATCGCGGTCGAAAAAACTATCGGGCAGGGCGTGCTGCTCTGGCCACGTTGATGGGGACAAACTAACGGTGGGTTCACTCGGCATGGGCTGTTATCGCAACGGGGCAGGGCTTAGGCTCGGGCGATCATAACAATAAGAGCTTTGGCCATGTCCGACCGCAGCCGTGCCGACAGCGCACACATTAGCCCCAGCGCGCATTACACCGGGTACGTGTGGTATCGCCATCAACTCAGTGAAGCGGCCTTTGCCACCTCGTTCGGGCGTTGGGTGCATGGCCTGTTGACGCCGATTGCCTGGGGCGCGCGCGTCGGTTTTGGTTTGGATATCGAACATCTGCTATTGCAGCGCCACTTGCTGTTGGATGCACGAGTCACTGCTGCCATCGAGCAACGCGGTGTGCGCCAAGTGGTGGAAATTGCCTGCGGGTTGTCGCCGCGCGGCCGACGTTTCTGTCAGCGCTACCCAGACCTGCGTTACCTGGAAGCGGACTTGCCGGGCATGGCCGTGCGCAAACGTTTGCTCCTACATAGCGAGGGTTGGCTCAATGGCCGCCACCAGGTGCGAGCGGTGGATATCCTCAACGAACAGAGTTTGCAGGCCTTGTTCGCCGGGCTGGATCGTAATGAGCCGGTGCTGGTGATTACTGAAGGGTTGGTGAATTACTTCGAGCGGCCAGTAATTGAAGGGTTTTGGACTGAGTTGGCCAAGCAACTGAGCCTGTTTCCCAGCGCGACTTACCTGACGGACCTCTATCCGGACCTTAAAGAGCATCCGCGCTACCGGCAATTGCGCTGGGGCGTGGGCTTGGTCGGGGCGCTGACGCGGGGCAACTACCCGCTGCATTACCGCAATGCTGAAGAAATTGATGAAGCGTTTGCGCGGTGTGGGTTTGCACAAACGCAAGTGCTGGACCCGGCGCTGCATAACCACGGGTTGCCGCCGATTACCCAGGCGACGTTGGTGCGGGTGATTGAAGCGAGGCTTTAACGGCTGGTGCGCATAGCACACCCTAAAAAGGCAAACTCGGCCCGCGCAGGTAGGGTG
>NZ_JBBNAH010000522.1:0-9751 GCF_037994325.1 Pseudomonas sp. | reverse complement strand
AACCAGTACTGGGCCGATTTGCATCCCCAGCTGGACCCCGACGACCAAGACCCCACCTCGCGTATCAACGCCCTGACTGGCC
Source organism: Pseudomonas sp. (assembly GCF_037994325.1). Taxonomy (GTDB): domain Bacteria; phylum Pseudomonadota; class Gammaproteobacteria; order Pseudomonadales; family Pseudomonadaceae; genus Aquipseudomonas. Next base: position 9,669 of record NZ_JBBNAH010000522.1, on the reverse strand, counting down.
TGAATGCCGACGACAATATTCGTCTGCTGTGGGAAAGCATTCTGGTGCGTTCGCGCACCGTTGGCCCGGTTACCGTGCGCGCGGCCGTCAACGCTTACGGCCTGCAACGGTTTGCCAGCGAAAGCCTGAGCCAGGAACAAGTGGCCGGTGCCTTGCGTGATGGCGATGCCGACGCTGTGCAAGCCACCCGCGATGCGGTGGCACAAGCGTTGACTGCCTTGAGCGCCATCGAAAACCAAGTGAGCGAGCAGGTCGGTTCCGACCAAGGCGTGGATCTTGGCCCGCTGAAACAGATGCTCCGCCAGGCCTCGCAAACCCTTGGCAGCAGCGCCCAGGCGGGCGAGTCCGCTGCTAGCGGCAGCGACGAAAGCGGTGCTGGCAGCGGCCACGATTCCAGCGCCGCTGTGGGCCAAGCCGCAACGCGCGTCAGCGGCGAGATCGCCAATCGTGACGACGTCTTGCGTCTGCTCGATCGCCTGCTTGACTACTACGCTCGGCACGAACCGTCGAGCCCGGTGCCGGTGTTGCTCAGCCGGGCGAAAACCCTGGTTACCGCCGACTTCGCCGCCATCGTGCGCAACCTTATTCCCGATGGCATGTCGCAGTTCGAAGCCTTGCGCGGGCCTGATTCCGAATGATGTTCCGGGCAGCGTTAAAGCAAGCCCGGAAAACCGCAATCCAAACATTGGCCAGCACCCGTGGGCCGATGAAGTCACTGTTCAGTCGCCCACGGGCGAGGGAGGAGCAACATGGTCACCAGTAGCCAGAAATTCATCGCCCGCAATCGCGCGCCCCGTGTGCAGATCGAGTACGACGTGGAGCTGTACGGCGCCGAGAAAAAAATCCAGCTGCCTTTCGTTATGGGCGTTATGGCTGACCTCGCCGGCAAGCCGGCCGAGCCGTTGGCGCCGGTCGCTGACCGCAAGTTTCTGGAAATCGACGTCGACAACTTCGACTCGCGCCTCAAAGCCATGAAGCCACGCGTGGCCTTCAACGTGCCCAACGCCCTGACCGGCGAAGGCAACCTGAGCCTGGACGTGACCTTCGAAAGCATGGAGGACTTCAGCCCGGCCAACATCGCCCGCAAGGTCGACTCGCTGAGCAAGCTGCTCGACGCGCGCACCCAACTGGCCAACCTGCTGACCTACATGGACGGCAAAACCGGCGCAGAAGACATGATCATGAAAGCAATCCAGGACCCGGCGCTGTTGCAAGCCCTGGCCAGCGCGCCGAAGCCAACCGACGCAGAACCTAAGGCTTAAGAGGACAACAACATGGCCGAATTGAGCACCGACAACCAGGCGTTGCCGCAAGCAACGACCGAGCAGACCAGCGAGTTCGCCAGCCTGCTGCTGCAAGAATTCAAACCCAAAACCGAGCGTGCCCGCGAGGCGGTGGAAACCGCAGTGCGCACCTTGGCCGAGCATGCGTTGGCGCAAACCAACCTGATCTCCAACGACGCCATCAAGTCGATTGAATCGATCATTGCCGCCATCGACGCCAAGCTCACCGAGCAAGTAAACCTGATCATGCACCACCCCGATTTCCAACAACTGGAAAGCGCCTGGCGTGGCCTGCATTACCTGGTTAACAACACCGAGACCGATGAGCAGCTGAAAATTCGCGTGCTCAATATCTCCAAGCCGGAACTGCATAAAACCTTGAAGAAATTCAAGGGCACCACCTGGGACCAGAGCCCGATCTTCAAGAAGATGTACGAAGAGGAATACGGCCAGTTTGGCGGCGAACCGTATGGCTGCCTGGTGGGCGACTACTACTTCGACCAGTCGCCACCGGACGTGGAACTGCTCGGCGAAATGGCCAAGATTTCCGCCGCCATGCACGCGCCGTTTATTGCCGCTGCATCGCCAACGGTAATGGGCATGGGCTCGTGGCAGGAACTGTCCAACCCACGCGACCTGACCAAGATTTTCACCACCCCGGAATACGCTGGCTGGCGCTCGCTGCGTGAGTCTGACGACTCGCGTTATATCGGCCTGACCATGCCGCGCTTCCTGGCGCGCTTGCCGTACGGGGCGAAAACCGACCCGGTTGAAGCCTTCGCGTTTGAAGAAGAAACCACCGGCGCCGACAGCAGCAAATACACCTGGGCCAACTCGGCCTACGCCATGGCGGTGAACATCAACCGCTCGTTCAAACTGTACGGCTGGTGCTCGCGCATTCGCGGTATCGAATCGGGCGGTGAAGTAGAGGGCCTGCCGGCTCACACCTTCCCAACCGACGACGGCGGCGTGGACATGAAATGCCCAACCGAAATCGCCATTTCGGACCGCCGCGAAGCGGAGCTGGCGAAGAACGGTTTTATGCCGCTGCTGCACAAAAAGAACACCGACTTTGCCGCCTTTATCGGCGCCCAGTCGCTGCAGAAACCGGCCGAATATGACGACCCGGACGCCACCGCCAACGCCAACCTGGCCGCGCGCCTGCCGTACCTGTTCGCCACCTGCCGTTTCGCCCATTACCTGAAATGCATCGTGCGCGACAAAATCGGCTCCTTCAAAGAGAAGGACGATATGCAGCGCTGGTTGCAGGACTGGATTTTGAACTACGTCGACGGCGACCCGGCGCACTCCACCGAAACCACCAAAGCCCAGCACCCGTTGGCGGCGGCTGAGGTTGTGGTGGAAGAAGTGGAAGGCAACCCGGGCTACTACAACTCGAAATTCTTCCTGCGTCCGCACTACCAGCTCGAAGGGCTGACCGTGTCGCTGCGTCTGGTTTCGAAGTTGCCTTCGGCCAAAAGCGCCTAAAACGCCGGGAGCGTAGCCCGGGCGGCGTTTGCCTTGCCCGGCCGGCGCTCCCGACGTTTGCCAACAACTGTAAAACCGCACTTAAAACGAACTTGCCATGGTGGTGGGTTCAACAAAGATGAAGTGGCCAAGGCCACGCAGGAGGAATGATGGCTGTTGATATGTTCATCAAAATCGGTGACATCAAGGGCGAGTCCAAGGACAAGGCTCACGCGGATGAAGTCGATGTATTGGCCTGGAGCTGGGGCATGTCCCAGAACGGCAATATGCACCTGGGCACTGGCGGCGGCGCCGGTAAGGTAAACGTGCAAGACCTGACGTTGACCAAGTACCTGGACAAAGCCACGCCGAACCTGATGATGGCCTGCTCCTCAGGCAAGCATTACCCCGAAGCCAAGCTGACCGTGCGAAAGGCCGGCGGCGACAGCCAGGTTGAATACCTGGTGATCACCATGAAAGAAGTGCTGATCTCCTCGGTCACCACCGGCGGCAGCGGCGGCGAAGATCGCCTGACCGAAACCATCGGCCTGAACTTCGCCCAAGTGCAAGTCGACTACCAAGGCCAGAAAGAAGACGGCTCGAAAGAGGGCGGTCCAATCAAGTACGGCTGGAACATCCGTCAGAACGTCAAGATCTGATAGCGGGTTCGCCTCTCTCGCTCCCCTGTGGGAGAGGCGTAGGTTGGGTTGAGCGCAGCGAAGCCCAACATTTTGTGGGCGCACCCCTATGTTGGGCTTCGCCTACGGCTCAACCCAACCTACGCTTTTCGAATTTTTTTTGCTTTAACTCAATTCCAAGGAAGTGGTGTTATGACTGCCGATGAACTGTTGCGTGCCGGTCGCCTCGATGATGCGCTCAAGGCCCTGCAAGACCAGGTTCGCGGTGCTCCCGCCAACGCCACTCTGCGAATTTTTCTTTTTCAGCTGCTGGCCGTGATGGGCCAGTGGAGCCGTGCCCAAAACCAGTTGAAAGTGGTCGGCGAACTTGATGCCGCTGCCTTGCCCATGGTGCAAACCTACCGCACCGCGCTGGAGTGCGAAGCGCTGCGCAGTGAAGTGTTTGCTGGCCGCGTCACCCCAGTGATCATGGGCGAACCTGCCGAATGGATTGCGCCGCTGATTCAAGCGCTCAAGTACGACGCTGACGGCCAGACCGAGGCCGCGCAACAACTGCGCGAGCAAGCTTTCGACGCCGCGCCGGCCACCGCCGGCCAGGTCAATGGCCAGCCGTTTGCCTGGTTTGCCGACGCCGACCCACGCCTGGGCCCGGTGTTGGAAGTGATCGTTAACGGCCGCTACGCCTGGCTGCCGATGAGCAACCTGCAAAAACTCAGCGTGGAAGCGCCGAGCGATTTGCGCGACCTGGTCTGGCTGCCGGCCGAGCTCACCTTGATCAACGGCGGCACCCTGGTGGCGCTGCTGCCCAGCCGCTACCCGGACACCCTCGGCGCCGGTGATGATGCTGCGCGCCTGGCGCGCAAAACCGAGTTCCTTGATAACGGCGTGCCGCTGGGCCAGCGCCTGTTTGCCAGCGATGAAGGCGATACCGCGCTGTTTGATTTGCGCACCTTGGAATTCAGCGTGGCAGCCGTTTGATGAAGAGCGTTTAAGCCATGGCCAACATGACACTCCAGGAACGCCTGCAACCGTCATTGCTTGACCGCCTGGTGGACGACGACCGCAGCAACCCCAACGAGAGTGCCGACAAGCGCGTGTTGTCCATGAGCCAGCTCAAGGCCTCTGTGCTGCGCGACCTGACCTGGTTGTTTAACACCACCTCCTTGCTTGACGTGGAAACCGCTGCGGCCACCGCCGCCGGTAGCTCGGTGGTGAATTACGGCTTGCCGGCGTTGGCCGGGCGCAGCCTGTCGAATATCGACGTGCATGCGGTGGAAAGCCTGATCGCCCATACCATTGCCACCTTTGAGCCGCGCATCTTGCGCTCGACCCTGCAGGTCAAAGCGCGCTTGCTGGAGGAGGGCATGGACCACAACGCCCTGGCCTTTGAGATTGAAGGCGACCTGTGGGCGCTGCCGGTACCGTTGCGGCTGATCCTCACCACCAACCTCGACCTGGAAACCGGCCACGTGAAAATCGTGCCCAACGAGCAGCGGAGAAAAGCATGAACCCGCGCATGCTCGAGTATTACAACCTGGAGCTGGCGCATATCCGCGAAAGCGCCGCCGAGTTCGCCCGCGAATTTCCCAAAATTGCCAGCCGCCTGACCCTGTCGGGCGTCGATTGCGCCGACCCCTATGTGGAGCGCCTGCTGGAAGGCTTTGCGTTTCTGACGGCGCGGGTGCACCTCAAGCTGGATGCCGAATACCCGACCTTTACCCATAACCTGCTGGAAATCGCCTACCCGCACTACCTGGCGCCGACCCCATCGATGACCGTGGTGCAGCTGCGTGCCGACCCCAACGAAGGCTCGCTCAGCAGCGGCTTTACCGTGGAGCGCAATGCGCCGTTGCGCGGTGTGCTGGGCCGTGAAGAACAAACCGCCTGCGAATTCCGCACCGCCCATTCGGTGACCCTGTGGCCGCTGGAAGTGGCCAGCGCCGAATACTTTGGCAACCCGGCGGCCGTGCTCGGTCGCCTGGCCGCCAGCGAGCCAAAAGCCAAAGCTGGTTTGCGTATTCGCCTGCGCAGTGGCGCTGGCTTGCCGCTCAATAGCCTGAGCCTGGAAAGCCTGCCGCTGTACCTGCACGGTGCTGATGAGCAGCCGTTCCGCCTCTACGAGCAACTGCTCGGCAACGCCTGCGCGGTATTTGCCCAGGCGCCGGGCAGTGATTGGGTCGAGCGCTTGCCGCCCGGTGCCATTCGCCCCCGTGGCTTTGATGACGAAGACGCTTTGTTGCCTGTGGTGCCGCGTGCCTTCCAAGGCTACCGGCTGCTACAGGAATACTTCGCGCTGCCCAACCGTTTCCTGTTTGTCGAGTTTGCCGAACTCAAGCGCTCCATTCAGCGCTGCAGCGGCAATGAACTGGACATCATCATCCTGTTTAACAAGCACGACGCCACCCTCGAAGGCACCGTGGGCGGCGAGCAGTTTGTGCCGTTCTGCACGCCGGCGATCAACCTGTTCCCGCGTCGCGCCGACCGCATTCACCTAAGTGAGCGGGTCAATGAACACCAGGTGATTGCCGACCGCACGCGGCCGATGGATTTTGAAATTCACTCGCTGACCCAGGTGACCGGCCATGGCACCGGGCCGGAACAACCGTTCCAGCCGTTTTATGCGGTGCGCGATCCGTCGCGCTATGGCCGCGAGCAGGCCTACTACATCGTCCGCCGCGAGCCGCGCAAACTGTCGAGCAACCAACGCCGTAACGGCCCGCGCTCCACCTATGTCGGTAGCGAAACCTTCGTGTCGCTGGTGGACGCCAACCAGGCGCCGTACCGCCACGACCTGCGCCAGCTAGGCATTGGCGCGCTGTGCACTAACCGCGACCTGGCGATGTTTATTCCGGTGGGCACCAGCAAAACCGATTTCAGCCTGGAAGACAGCGCGCCGGTACTCGACGTGCGCTGCCTGGCCGGCCCCAGCCGCCCACGGGCCAGCCGCGCCCATGACGACAGCGCTTGGCGTTTGATCAGCCAGCTGTCGCTGAACTACCTGTCGTTGTCCGAACAAGGGCAGGGCGCCGCTGCCCTGCGTGAGCTGTTGCGTTTGTATGGCGACCCCACCGATTCGGCGCTGCAATTGCAGATCGAAGGCCTGCGCGAGGTCAGCAGCAAACCCTGCACCCGGCGCTTGCCGATGCCGGGGCCGATTGTGTTTGGCCGTGGCTTGGAAATCAGTTTGGAGTTTGATGAAAACGCCTTTCGTGGCACCGGGGTGTTTCTCCTCGGCGCGGTGTTTGAGCGCTTTCTCACCCGCTATGTGTCGGTAAACAGCTTTACCGAAACCGTGCTGCGCACCACCGAGCGCGGCGAAATTATGCGTTGGCAGGCGAAACCCGGATGCCGACCGAACCTGTAATAAACACCCTCGCCGCGATGGCGGCCGCACCCTGGGAACACGATTTCTTCCAGGCGCTGCGCCGTATCGAATGCGAAGCCGTCGATAAGCCGCGCCTCGGCCATTCGGTGCGCCTGGCCGACGACCCGCTGCGCCTGGGGCAAACCCCCGATTGTGGCTTTGCGCCGTCGACCTTGTCCGCCGTTGAGCCGGCCAGCGAAGGTGTGCCGCCGCGGGTTGAGCAGTTTTTCTTTGGCCTCACCGGCCCCAACGGCCCGTTGCCGCTGCACCTCACCGAATATGCCCGCGAACGCCAGCGCAACGAGAACGACCCTGGCTTCAAACGCTTTATGGACATCTTCCACCACCGCCTGCTGACCCTGTTTTACCGGGCCTGGGCGGAGGCGCGGCCCTCGGTGAGTCATGACCGGCCGGATGATGACTACTGGTCGGCGCGTCTGGCGGCATTGTCGGGGCGGGGCATGGACAGCTTGCTCGGTCAGGGGCCAATCCCCGATCAAGCGCGCTACTACTACACCGGGCATTTGGCCGCACCGAGCCGTTACCCCGATGGCTTGAAAGTGATCCTGTCCGAGTACTTCGAGCTGCCGGTGGCCATCGAAGAATACGTCGGCCAATGGCTGGAACTGCCTGAGCACAGCCGCCTGGGCGCCCAGGCCAGCACCTTGGGTATGGACGTTTGCCTGGGCACCCACGTATGGGACCGCCAGCATAAATTCCGCCTCAAACTTGGGCCCATGCCGCTGGATAAATACGAACGTCTGTTGCCCGGTGGCGAGCTGTTTCGCCAACTGGCGGCCTGGGTCGGTGAGTACCTGGGCCAAGAGCTGGACTGGGATGTCAACCTGGTGCTCAGCCGCGAAGAAGTACCCCCTCTAAACCTGGCCGGCACTGTGCGGCTGGGTTTCAACGCCTGGCTGGGTGACCCCGGCGAGGATGCCAAGGATTTACTGCTGGCTAGCCAGTACGCCGGGGACCGGCTGCTGCAACGCCCGAATATGGAGATATGACATGAGTGAAATCAGCCGGGTTGCCCTCTTCGGCAAGCTCAACAGCCTTGCCTATAAAGCCATTGAAGCGGCCACCGTGTTCTGCAAATTGCGCGGCAACCCCTATGTGGAAATGGCCCACTGGTTTCACCAGATCTTGCAGCTGCAAGACTCCGACCTGCATCAGCTGGTGCGCCAATTCAACCTCGACCCGGCGCGCCTGGCCCGCGACCTGACCGAAGCCCTGGACCGCCTGCCGCGTGGCTCAACCTCGATCACCGACCTGTCCTCCAATGTGGAAGAAACGGTGGAGCGTGCCTGGGTGTACGGCAGCCTGATGTTTGGCGAAAGCCAGGTGCGTACCGGCTATATCGTGGTCGGTATTCTCAAGACCCCGAGCCTGCGCCATGGCTTGCTGGCGCTGTCGTCCGAGTTCGACAAAATCAAAATTGAAGCGCTGACCGAGCGTTTTGCCGAATACGTCGGCAACTCGCCAGAAAACGCCCTGACCGCCAGCGACGGCTTTAACGCCGGCGCGGCCCCCGGTGAAGCCAGCGGCGCCATCGCCCCCGGCGCCCTGGGCAAGCAGGAAGCGCTAAAGAAATTCACCGTCGACCTCACCGAACAAGCGCGCAGCGGCAAGCTTGACCCTATCGTGGGCCGCGACGAAGAAATCCGCCAACTGGTGGACGTGCTGATGCGCCGTCGGCAAAACAACCCGATCCTCACCGGTGAAGCCGGCGTGGGTAAAACCGCCGTGGTGGAAGGCTTTGCCCTGCGTATTGTCGCCGGCGATGTACCGCCCGCGCTGAAAGACGTGGAATTGCGCGCCCTCGACGTGGGCCTGCTGCAAGCGGGCGCCAGCATGAAAGGCGAATTTGAACAGCGCCTGCGCTCGGTGATTGAAGACGTACAAGGCTCGGCCAAGCCGATCATTTTGTTTATCGACGAAGCCCACACCCTGGTGGGTGCCGGTGGCGCAGCCGGTACTGGCGATGCCGCCAACTTGCTGAAACCGGCCTTGGCGCGTGGCACCTTGCGCACCATCGCCGCCACCACCTGGGCCGAGTACAAAAAACACATCGAAAAAGACCCGGCGCTGACCCGGCGTTTCCAGGTTGTGCAGGTGGAAGAACCGTCTGAACACAAAGCCATTTTGATGATGCGCGGCGTGGCCTCGACCATGGAAAAACACCACAAGGTGCAGATCCTCGATGAAGCCCTGGAAGCCTCGGTAAAACTCTCGCACCGCTATATCCCGGCGCGCCAATTGCCGGATAAATCCGTCAGCCTGCTGGACACCGCCTGCGCGCGCACCGCCATCAGCCTGCACGCCGTACCGGCGGAAGTGGACGACAGCCGTCGGCGTATCGAAGCGCTGGAAACCGAGCTGGCGATTATCGGCCGCGAGCAGGCCATCGGCGTGGTGATTGGCGAGCGCTTGAACAGTGCGCAAAGCCTGCTGACCGAGGAGCGCGAGCGCCTGGCCGGGCTGGAAAACCGTTGGGCTGACGAGAAAGCCTTGGTCGATGAGCTGCTGGACATTCGTGCCCAACTGCGCGCCGCCGCCGAAGCGGTGGATGACACGGCGACCGAGCCATCGCCTGCTGAACCCAATACCGAACTGCACACTCGCCTGCACGACGTACAAAGCCGTTTGGCCGCGGTGCAAGGCGAGTCGCCGCTGATTTTGCCGATTGTCGATTACCAGGCCGTGGCCTCGGTGGTCGCCGATTGGACCGGCATTCCAGTCGGCCGTATGGCCCGTAACGAACTGGAAACCGTGCTTAACCTGGCCACCTACCTGAAAAAACGCATCATCGGCCAAGACCACGCCCTGGAAATGGTCGCCAAGCGCATCCAAACCTCGCGCGCTGGTCTGGACAACCCCAGCAAACCGATTGGCGTGTTTATGCTCGCCGGTACCT
>NZ_JBBNAH010000521.1:0-6747 GCF_037994325.1 Pseudomonas sp. | reverse complement strand
TCTCAATCGGCAGCAGGAGCGTCAGTGTTGTGCCGCAGAGATCGCTGGCGGCTTCTTGCAGGTTGCAGCTACGTGTCGGTTGATCGGCGTGCCACCACGTAAAACGGCAATCCTGTGCGTCGGCGGTGGGAGTAAGCAGATAAAGCCAGGCGTTCACGGTGCAGTGCTCTCGCTGTTTTTGGAGGGGGGGATTTGGGTGAGGGTTCGGTAGAGCACAATGGCTTGTCCGCCATTGTCCAGGTGCAGCGTGCTCAGCAACCGCAGGCTACGTTCGCCAAGCTCAACATCAATGGTGGCGAGGAAGTCTTTGCTGCGCACACTCAGGCCGTTACTGCTGAGGTTGCGGCCAAGTAGCAGCGGGTTGGCAAGAAACGCTTGAACGCTGGCGTAGCCTTCCTTTGGTCGTGATTGCACCAGTGCTTTGGCTACCGACAGGTCTATTCCTTCAATGCTGGCAAGCACAGGAACGCCAACGGTATTGACGTTGATCGCGGTGTTCTTTTGCGTGGTCACCCAGGGGGCGAGGCGTTGCAGTGCGTCGCTAGCGAGCTCCGGTAAACGCTGCAACTCACTGCTGTTGGCAAACGGCAGCGGTTGCTCATCGGCGCCGAGCAGGGCGGGCAGTATGCTCGGGTCATGAGGTGTAACGCCAAGTTGGTTGAGCAGGCGTTGATAGCGTGCTCGGGCAATTAGATCGCCACGAGCTTGAAGGGTGTTGAGGTTAAAACGCGCGCTCAAATCCTCCAGCTGGATATGGATTTTGCCTTCACCCATTTCAAATGCCGGGGTCGGCTGCGCCCAGGGTTGTGCCAGGTTGGTAGTGTCGAGCTGGGGTTTTTCCGTAGCCGCAGGTATTAACCGTTGGCGAGCCCAAGCCTCCCCGCTCAGCGCCATTTGCCACATTTGTTTCTGGTAGGTTTGGTTGGCGGTGCTGTAAAGCGTCAGGCGTTGACGCGCGAGCATGTCGCTGATTATCAGGGTTACCAGCGCGGTGATTAGCAGCACGGTAATCAAGGCGAAGCCCTGTTGGCGTTTAGCGTTAAGCACCGGGCATTGCTCCGCTTTGAAGCAGCTGCTGCCCGGGAAGCAGGATGACGCGGCGAATATCGCTAAAGCCCGGTGCGTTCACGACTAGCTCAATGGCTATGGGCAAGCTGAGCGGCGTACCTTGGATGGGCCAGGTGGCATGTGGTTGTCCGGCAAAATCGATGTAGCGAAGTTGCTTGACGGTTACCTCGCTCAGCAACGTTTGCGAAAGCCTTGAAGAGGTCTGCTGTTCAAGCGCTTTACCGGCCTCGGTGGGGGGGCTTTGATAGTCGCGACGCCATATGCCGTCTTGCCAGTAATGATGGACTTCAAGCAGGTCGCTGCGCGGTTGATTAAGCGGGTTGCTCCAACCTGAGCGCACCAGATACAGCTCGCTGGCAGTACCAATCAGGGCGCTGGTGCGGTCTGGATCCTGGCTCAGGGGAATGGCGATCGCTTGCAGCAAATCACGTTCAAATATCCCTAGGGCCCGCTGTAGTTGGCGTAACTGCAACTCGTGGCGGCTGATGCTTTGCTCGCTGCGTTGAGTGCGCTCCAGGAGCTGATAGCAGGCCATGCCAAGCAGGCTGAATAAAGCTATGGCAATCAGCATTTCCAGAAGGGTAAAGCCGCGCTGGGTCATTGGTTTACTCCAATGTAGCCGAGCAGCTTTATCTCTCTGGCGGGAATCATCGGTGCGGTTGATACCGTCAGTTCGATTTTGCGTAGCTGCCGATCTGGCGCCTTACCGATGTCACTGGTTAACTGCCAGGATCGTCCGCCAAACTCGATCTGCTCTTGCTGAACACCATTGGTTATCGGGCGCATAGTTGCCCGCAATTCGTTCATGCGGTTATCCGCAATCCAGTGCATCAAGCTGCGCTCGGTCAGTCCGTCCGAATTACTCGCGATATGTTGTGCGGCGCTATACAGCGCGATGGACAGCAGAGCAAAGATGCTCAGGGCAACCATCACTTCAAGCAGCGTGAACCCCTTACTTGGCGCTTTCAATTTGCACCTCGTCCAGGCCATCACTGGAGATGGTCAGCAGCGTTGTTTTGTCGTTTTCAAGCCAGAGCTTGAATGGTGAGGTTTCGTCGCTGGGCAGAACCAAAAGATCCGGTTGCCGGCCGATAGCCCTAGGGGCAACAGTGTTGCCAGTAACTGAAGGTTTGGCGGCCGACAAGTCGATGCGCAGGTGCAGACCTTCCTGCAGTATCTGCGGGCGAAACGCCTGCGCTGGTTGCCAATGCCCATCGCCATCAAGCATTTGTACGGCGTAACGCTGGGCATCAATCTGCACCCCATAAATCTGGTTGCGCTCAACCGCCTGTTGACGTAACAGTTCGACCAGAGTGGCAAACCGCTCAGCTTCGCGGCGTGCCTGTTGGCTGCTTGTGCCTAGTGGCACAAAGCTCACCATGCCGATCAGCAATCCCATCAGCAGCATCACCACCAGCACTTCAAGCAAGGTGAATCCGCCAGAACGATTGACGTGGAGGGCGCGGTTCATGCGACCAACTGATTGAGGTCGAGGATCGGCAACAGAATTGCCAGCACAATGACCAATACGGCGGCGCCCATCAGCACCAGCGTTAATGGCTCGAATAGCCCCATAAGTACGGCAATGCGATTGGACAGGTACTGCTCTTGTTGGCGAGCCGCACGGTCCAGCATGTTGTCCAGGGTGCTGGAGCGTTCGCCGCTAGCAATCATGTACAGCATCATCGGCGGGAAGCCGCCGCTTTGCTCCAGCGCGCGAGTCAGACTGCCGCCTTCATGTACGCTTTGCGCTACGCGCTTCATGGCGCCGCGGATATGTTGGTTGGCCACTACTTCTGCAGCGATATGCAGTGCGTCCACCAGCGGCACGCCGCTACGGCCGAGGATGGCCAGCGTGCTGACAAAGCGCGTGCAGTTACTGGCACGCACCAGCTTGCCGAATAGGGGTAGGTGGAGTTGAACTTGATGCCAGCGTTGGCGGATATGTGGCTGGCGCAGTGCGCTGTTTATGCCTACCACCAAGCCGGTAATGAGCAGTAGACCCGCCCAGCCATAATCGCGTACCCAGGCGCTGGCTCTAATCAGTGCACGGGTAAGTAGCGGCAGCTGATGGCCGCTGTCGACGAAAACTTTGACGATATCCGGTACCACGTAGCCAAGCAGGAAGCTGACGATGCTTAGCGATGCCACCAACAGGATTCCCGGATACAGCAGCGCCAGTTGTATCTGCTGTGAGGCGGCTTGGCGGGCTTCGGTGTAGTCGGCCAGTTGCATCAGTACTTGGTCGAGGTGACCGGATTTTTCGCCGGCGGCTACGGTGGCTTGGTAAAGCTTGGGGAACGCCCGGGGGTATTCGGCTAGTGCGGCGGCCAAGCTGAAACCCTGTTGCACGCGCGCGCGAACGCTCAACACAATACTTTGCACACGGCGTTTCTCGCTCTGTGCGGCGACGGCTGCGAGTACATCTTCAAGCGGTAATGCGGCCTGTACCAGCGTGGCCAACTGGCGCGTCAGTAGCGCCAGTTCGGTGCTATTCAAACGCTGTGCCGATGACCTACCGGTTCCCTGGCCGTGATTGCCTTGTGCGCGTTTCACCTGTAGCGGAATCAGTTTGCGGTCACGGAGCATTTGCCGCGCCTGACGCAGGCTGTCTGCTTCCAATACGCCCTGCGATTTACTCCCCGCGTGGTTCATTGCCAGGTATTCATAAGCTGCCATTGCGTCAGCCCTCCCGCGTGACGCGTAACAGTTCCTCGAGGCTGGTGATCCCGCCCCGCACTTTGTCGCAGCCATCGCTAAACATGCTGGCACTGGTGCGGCGGGCATGGCGCAGCAGATCCGCTTCGCCGCTGCCGTCGTGAATCAATTGGCGCAGGCCATCGTCGATCAATACCAACTCATAAATACCGTGGCGACCGCGATAACCGGTGTTCTGGCAGGTGCTGCAGCCGGTTGGCTTATACAGCGTAAGTGCGGAGGTGGGGTCGAGCCCCAAGTGCTGGCAGGCGCTGGCATCGGCCTGGTAAGGCACCTTGCAAGACGGGCACAGAACCCGCACCAGATGCTGGGCAAGAACACCCACCAGCGAGGTGCAAAGCAGAAAGGGTTCGATGCCAATATCCACCAAACGGGTGATCGCCCCTACCGCACTATTGGTGTGCAGGGTCGACAGTACAAGGTGGCCGGTGAGTGACGCCTGCACGGCGATTTCAGCGGTCTCGCGATCGCGGATTTCACCGACCATGACCACATCTGGATCTTGCCGCAGGATGGCGCGCAGGCCTCGGGCAAATGACATCCCCGCCTTGTCATTGACCTGTGTCTGGCCAACGCCGGCAAGGTGATACTCGACCGGATCTTCAATAGTGAGAATGTTGTGGGTCAGGCAGTCAAGGCTTGCCAGGCCGGCATACAGCGTGGTGGTTTTGCCGGAGCCGGTAGGGCCGGTCACTAGCAGAATGCCGTGGGGGCGGTGCAGGGCATCTTCCAGACGTGTTTGGTCAGCGACCGACATACCCAGATTGCTCAAACTTAAGCGCCCGGCCTGCTTATCCAGCAAGCGCATCACCACGCGTTCTCCGTGGGTGGCGGGCAGGGTCGACACCCGCACATCGACTTCATGGCCAGCAATACGAAGGGCAATACGGCCGTCCTGTGGAATGCGCTTTTCAGCGATGTCCATTTTCGCCATCACCTTGATGCGCGAAACCAATAGGGTGGCGAGCTCACGTCTAGGGCGGATAATTTCCCGCAGCAGGCCGTCGATACGCAGCCGCACCAGCAAGGCGTGCTCAAAGGTTTCCAAGTGGATATCCGAGGCTTTGGCTTTGACCGCTTCGCTGAGAATGGCGTTGATCAGGCGGATGATCGGCGCATCATTTTCCTGGTCCAGCAGGTCGACAGTTTGTTGCAGCTGTTCAGCCATGCTCGCCAGGTCAAAATCTTCTGATAGTTGCTCGCCTAGCCCCTCGGCCACCTGCATGGCGTCACTCTGACCGTCACGATAGAACTCCGCCAGTTGCCGGAAGAACTGCTCTTCATCGACAAGCTGAGTGTGCAGTGGCGCCTCGTGATGACGACGCACCTCGGCGAGAATCGACAACGGTGTGCTGGCACAGCAATACAGTGTGGCGTTCTCGGTAGCATCGTCGGATATCAGCAATACGCTGTGGCGCCGGGCATAGCTGAACGGTAGGCGGGCAGGTCGACTCATCGCTTGCCTCGCATATCGACAACGCCATCGTCGCGGTCTTCGAACAGGCTGCGGGGGTCTTTATGAATCAGCAAACTATTGGGCTGCCCTTTACCGGTAGGCAGATTGTCCAAGCGGTTGTATTGCTTGCGGCTTACGTCATCCATGTTCTCGCTGCTACGTAGCAGCGTCGGCCTTAGGAAAACCATCAGGTTGGTCTTCTCTTTGACCTCACGCGTACTGCGAAACAACCCGCCGACTAGCGGAATATCGCCTAAGAGCGGCACCTTGCTGTGCACTTCTTTGATGTTGTCTTTGATCAGGCCACCAAGGACGATGACTTGGCCGTTGTCAGCCAAGATAGTGCTTTTGACCAAGCGTTTATTGGTGATGACATCACTGGTGGTGACGCCTGCCGGTGCGGCCACGAGCTCCGAGCTTTCTTGCTCAATCTTCAAACGTAACGTGTTGCCTTCGTTGATATGCGGAGTGACCTTGAGGGTGATGCCGATATCTTTGCGTTCCACCGTGGTAAAGGGGTTGCTTACGCCACTGGCGTCGGTGGTGTAAGAGCCAGTCTCAAACGGAACGTTTTGACCCACCAGAATTTCCGCCGGCTCGTTATCCAGGGTCAGCAGGCTAGGGGTGGATAGCAGGTTGTTGTTGGAGTTCTTGGACAAAGCGGTGATCAGCGCGCCGAAGTTCTGGTCGCCAATGCCAATCACCGCACCGCTCGGCAAGGTGGGTAATGCTGACCCTGCGATACCTTGGATCAGGCTGCCAATGGATATGCCGTCGCCTGAGCCGTCGAAGCCAGTCACGGCATGCCCGCTGCGCCCAGCCCATTGCACACCAAGGGCGTCGGTAATATCACCACTGACCTCGACGATGGCGGCTTCGACCAACACTTGTGCACGTGGACGGTCAAGCTGGGCGATGATTTTGTCGAACATCGCCAACTGAGCAGGATCGGCCATGATCACTAGCGCATTCTGGCTTTCGTCAGCGCTGATCAAAACGCCGCCGTCCTGGCCCGCACTCTCTTTGCCTGGCGCGGTTGCGCCCAAGCGTTTGCCGATACCGGTCAGCAGTGTTTCCAACTGTTTGGCATCACTGTGGTGAAGGCGTACCACACGGGTGTTATCGCTGGCATCGCCGGGCACATCGAGTGTGCTTGCCAGCTGCTGCATTTGCCGTACGGCCGGTTCCGGGCCTACAAGAATGACGCGGTTGCTGCGCACATCGCTAATTGCCTTGGCGGCATTGATACCGTTACTACCCTGGGAGACGCTTTCGCTGAGCGACTTGGCAACATCAGCGGCCCAGGCATGTTGCAGTTTGAGCGTGAGCATTTCTTTGTGCCCGGCGCTGTCGAGCTGCTCCACGACTTCACGGATGCGTTCGACGTTACTGGCGTTGTCCGATACCACCAGAGCATTAGAGCTGATGGCCGGCGCGATATAGGCATCGGGAGCCACCAAGGGGCGAACCACTGAGGCAACATCGTTGGCCGAGGTGTTGTGCAG
>NZ_JBBNAH010000520.1:0-1467 GCF_037994325.1 Pseudomonas sp. | reverse complement strand
TGTCGCCGGAACACTTTGGCCTTGGATCAGTGTAGCCGTCTGCCACTGTGCTGCGTGGCGTTTACATCAGTCGCTTACGTTCACTCGAAGGCGCTATCCCGAGGGATTCGCGGTATTTGGCGACTGTGCGACGGGCTACCTGAATGCCCTGTGCCTCCAGTAAACCAGCGATCTTGCTGTCACTCAACGGCTTTTTCGCATTTTCCGCTGCAACCAGTTTTTTGATGATTGCGCGTATCGCTGTAGACGAGCATTCGCCGCCTTCGGAGGTGCTGACGTGGCTGGAGAAGAAGTACTTCAGCTCGTAGATGCCACGCGGGGTGTGCATGAATTTTTGCGTGGTAACGCGCGAGATGGTCGACTCGTGCATGCCTACCGCTTCGGCAATGTCATGCAACACGAGGGGCTTCATCGCTTCGTCGCCGTAGTCGAGGAAACCACGTTGGTGCTCGACAATCTGGCTGGCGACTTTCATCAGGGTTTCGTTGCGGCTCTGCAGGCTTTTGATAAACCAGCGGGCTTCTTGCAGTTGGTTGCGCATAAAGGTGTTGTCGGCGCTGGAGTCGGCGCGGCGGACAAAGCCTGCGTACTGCGGGTTAACCCGCAGGCGCGGCATGGCTTCCTGGTTCAGCTCCACCAGCCAGCGCTCGTTATGCTTGCGCACGATAACGTCGGGCACCACGTACTCCGGCTCGCTGGCTTCAATCTGCGAACCTGGGCGCGGGTTAAGGCTTTGGATCAATTCGATAACTTGGCGCAGCTCGTCTTCTTTGAGCTTCATGCGCCGCATCAGTTGGCTGTAATCGCGCCCGCCAAGCAGGTCGAGGTAATCACCCGCCAGGCGCTGCGCTTCGGCTAGCCACGGGGTTTTTGCTGGCAACTGACGCAGCTGCAGCAGCAGGCATTCGCGCAGGTCACGGGCGCCAATGCCGGAAGGTTCGAATTGCTGGATGCGGTGCAGCACGGCTTCGACTTCGTCGAGCTCGATATCCAGCTCGGGGTCAAAGGCGTCAAGTACTTCCTCGAGGGTTTCTTCGAGATAGCCCTGGTCGTTGATGCAGTCGATGAGGGTGACGGCAATCAGCCGGTCCTTGTCGGACATCGGCGCCAGGTTGAGCTGCCAGAGCATATGGCTTTGCAGGCTCTCGCCGGCCGAGGTGCGGGTGGTGAAGTCCCACTCGTCATCGTCATTGCTGGGCAGGCTGCTGGCGCTGGTCTGGTAAACGTCCTCCCACGCGGTGTCGACGGGGAGTTCGTTGGGGATACGCTCGTTCCAGTCACCCTCATCGAGATTATCAACCGTCGGGGCGCTTTCCTGATAGGAAGGTTCCTGGATGTCAGTGTTGGGCTTTTGTTCGGCGTTGTCGGCCAAGGGATCGGAATTGTCGAAGTCGTCGCCTTCTTCCTGGCGTTCGAGCATCGGATTTGACTCCAGGGCCTCCTGGATTTCCTGTTGCAGGTCCAGGG
>NZ_JBBNAH010000519.1:0-5656 GCF_037994325.1 Pseudomonas sp. | reverse complement strand
GCGATCACCCAGTACTTCTTCAACGCCGACAGTTACTTCTACTTTGTCGAACGTGTACGCAAGATGGGTGTGAACATTCCGATCGTGCCGGGCATTATGCCGATCACCAACTACAGCAAACTGGCGCGTTTCTCCGATGCCTGTGGCGCGGAAATTCCACGCTGGATTCGCAAGCAGCTGGAAGCTTACGGTGACGACATCGATAGCATTCAAGCCTACGGCGAGCAGGTGATCACAGAAATGTGCGAGCGCTTGCTGCAAGGTGGCGCCCCTGGGCTGCACTTCTACACCCTGAACCAGGCAGAGCCGAGTTTGGCGGTGTGGAACAACCTCAAGCTGCCGCGCTAAACCTGCTTGTAGCTACTCTGCTTGTAACTAAGCCGCTTTGTTAAGCGGCTTTTTTAATGACTGCTTTCAAGGACGACACACATGAAGCGTTTTGCCCTCGCCCTGCTCGTACTGGGCGCCCCATTGGCCCACGCCAGTTATGACGACAGCGAGTGCGAACCGACCTTGCTGCTGCAGTCTTCCGGCCTGGATACCTGCTCCACCCAAGCCTTTCTCAGTCCCGGCAACGACACCCGCGCCAACCTGCAATGGCTGCTCGCCGACGCTGGCCTGCCGAGCCTGGCGGGTAATCCGGAAAAAGCCGCAGACGCCAATAACCTGGTGCCCTTCGCCCTCGAGCAGATGTTTAGCGTGGCCGCTCCAGAGGCCGAGCCCACTGACACGCCAACCGAGGCGGATGCCAATTCGCTGTCGGCCTTACTCGAGAAACTCGGGCTGAGCGCCGACTATCCGGACCTCGGCGAGGCGCCGTCCTACGCCAGCGGCGAAGGCAGCCGGCAGAGCAGCAATAACACCGATACCACCGCCACCTTTATCGCCCAGCTGTTCGCCACCGACATGCCAGATGCCGAGCGCAAAAGGCTCGCCATCCAACGCCTGACGCTGTTGCAGCAGGAGCACCCGGCCAGCGAACCCCAGCCGCTGAATTTCACCGGTGTGCAATCGGTGGCGGCTCGGCAGTTCGCCACTTACTTGCAAGGCGCCAGCGCCTTTTACGATGGCGACTTCGCCACCGCCATAGCCCGTTTCACCGAGTTGGGCGACAGCGCGCAGCCCTGGTTAAAAGAAACCTCCGTCTACCTGCTGGCGCGCAGTCAGCTCAATGCCGCCCAGGCCAATGCCTTTGATGAGGATGGCTACGCCGACCTGAGCAAGGCCGACCAACCGGCGTTGGTCAGCGCCGAGAGCGCTTTCCAGCAGTACCTCAGCGCTTACCCGGACGGCCTGTATGCCGGTTCCGCCACAGGCCTGCTGCGGCGCGTAGCCTGGCTGCAAAACGACCCGAGCAAACTGGCTGCGCAATACGCTGCAGTACTCGCCCAGAAAGACACGGCCAACAGCAGCCTTCCAGCCTTGGCCGATGAAGTGGACAGCAAACTGCTGGCCACCGCGCAAGAGGTGAGCAACCCGATGCTGCTGGCGGTGATCGATCTCCGCAAAATGCGCTCATTCGAGCCGATCACTCACGAGCAGCTGACCGCGCAAAAAGCGCTCTTCGCCAACGAGCCCGACCTTTATACCTACCTGCTGGGCGCCTGGGCCTATTACGTCGGCGACGTGCCGGGCGACGCCCTGATAATTCTCCCGGAGCCCACAGAGCGCACCGTCCTCGATTACCTGCACTTCAGCCAGCAAATCGTGCGTGGCATGGCCCTGGAAGAAGACGGCCAGTTGCCCGCCGCACAGGCGCACTGGTTGAAACTGCTGACCCTCACCGAGCAGCCGATCCAGCAACAACAGCTGCAATTGGCGCTGGCCCTGAACTACGAACACAGCAACCAGGTGGAGAAGATTTTCGCCGCCGATTCGCCGATCAAAACGCCAGCTGGCGTGAACAGTTGCTGAACCGCGTGGTCGGCCCCGAGCTGCTGCGCAAACTGGCTACCGACGGCAAGGCGGCAACGCCTGAGTCCATCACCGCGCTGTCGGTGCTGCTCTATAAAGACCTGCTGCAAGGTCACTACCAGGCCTTTAACGACGACTTGGCCTTGGTTCCCGAGCCAGTACCTGAGGCACTGCAGCAGTTTGTGCTCAGCCCCGGCGCCAACGATGACGGCTACAGCTGCCCGGCGCCGAAAGAAACCGCCGCGCTGTTGGCAAAAGAGCCCAGCAATGCCAACGCCCTTAACTGCCTGGGCGAATTCAGCCGCGCCCACTCGTTGGCCTTTGATGGCTCGCCAGGGGAGTACACCTTGAGCGGCAGCAAAAGCCAGTTCCCGGGCGAGCGCTTCGACCCACTGCATGGCTATCAGCAGATCATCGCCGACAGCAAAGCCCCGGCCGACGACCGCGCTTACGCCCTGTACCGCGCCATCAACTGCTACGCCACCAGCGGCAACAACCACTGCAATGGCGACGACATCGACAAGAGCGTGCGCAAACAGTGGTTCGCCACGCTTAAAAAGCAGTACGCCAGCAGCACCTGGGCGCAGTCGCTGAAGTACTACTGGTAAGCCGGTGAAAGGTTTTCTGCTCGGCATGCTGTTGGCCTCTGTTACCGGGCCAGCCGCTGCCGGGGTGGACGCCAGCCAGTACAACGCCTTCTGGCTCTGGAGTGGCGTGCAACCGCAGCCGGTGCTGGCCCAGGCGCAGAGCCTGTATATCCTCCAAGGCCAGGTCGAACGTGCGCCGCGCAGCCGAGGTGGTGCGGTACGTTTTCTCGCGCAAGGTATCTCGATTCCCAAACTGGCCAAGCATCCAGGCGAGATCTGGCTGGCTTACCGCGCACAAACCCTGGACTGGCCGCCCGAAGCCTACGCCGTGTTGCTCTCGCAACTGCGTCGCTGGCAGCTGGCGGGCAACCAGGTGGTGGGTATTCAAATCGACTTCGATGCACGGACCCGCGAGCTAAATCAGTACGTGCATTTTCTGCGTGACCTGCGCCAGCGCCTGCCGAAAAACTATCGCCTAAGCATCACCGGCCTGCTTGATTGGGCGCCGAATGCCGATACCGGCGTGCTCAACCAACTGGCTGGCGTGGTGGACGAAATCGTTATCCAGACCTACCAGGGCCGTCACAGCATCAGCAATTACGCCGCCTATTTACCGCCGACCAAACGCCTGCAACTGCCGTTCAAGATTGGCCTGGTGCAATACGGTGACTGGCAGGCGCCTGACTATTTAGAGGCGTTACCGCTGTTTCGCGGTTACGTGGTCTTTCTCCTCAATGCCCCTGCGTCGCGGCGTTAGGCGCATTGTTGAAATGCTCTGTTATACTCCGGCTTCCCCGCCTGGCTTACGCCCGGACGCCGGCCCTCCTAGAGGCCCGCAGGACCGGACGGGAGCGCGCCCTCAACGCGCTTCATGCACGGCAGAATTTCCCTATGGGCCACGCCCTAACTGAACAGGATTACTCATGTCCTTTGCTTCCCTCGGTCTCTCCGAGGCTTTAGTCCGCGCCGTCGAGGCTGCCGGCTACACCGTGCCCACTCCCGTGCAACAGCGGGCTATTCCCGCCGTGTTGCAAGGTCGCGATCTGATGGTTGCCGCCCAAACCGGTACCGGCAAAACCGGCGGTTTTGCCCTACCAATCCTGGAGCGCCTGTTTCCCAACGGCCATCCGGATCGCGAACATCGCCACGGGCCGAAACAACCGCGCGTATTGGTGCTGACGCCCACCCGCGAACTCGCCGCGCAAGTGCATGACAGCTTTAAGCTGTATGCCCGCGATCTCAAATTCGTCTCCACCTGCATCTTCGGCGGTGTTGGCATGAACCCTCAGGTTCAGGCCATGGCCCGCGGTGTCGATGTGTTGGTGGCCTGCCCAGGGCGCTTGCTCGACCTGGCCAGCCAAGGCAGCGTCGACCTTTCCCATGTGGAAATTCTGGTTCTCGACGAAGCCGACCGCATGCTCGACATGGGCTTTATCCATGACGTGAAGAAGGTCCTCGCGCGCCTGCCAAGCAAGCGCCAGAACCTGCTGTTCTCGGCGACCTTCTCCAAAGACATCACCGACCTGGCCGGCAAACTGCTGCACAACCCTGAGCGCATCGAAGTAACGCCGCCGAACACCACGGTCGAGCGCATCGAGCAACGGGTGTTCCGCCTGCAGGCCAACCACAAGCGCGCCCTGCTCGCCCACCTGATTACCGCCGGCGCGTGGGAACAGGTCTTGGTGTTTACCCGCACCAAGCACGGCGCCAACCGCCTGGCTGAATACCTCGACAAGCACGGCCTGCCGGCTGTGGCGATTCACGGCAATAAAAGCCAGAACGCCCGCACCAAAGCCCTGGCCGACTTTAAAAACAACGCCGTGCGTATTCTGGTGGCCACCGATATCGCCGCGCGCGGTTTGGATATCGACCAGTTGCCCCACGTGGTCAACTTCGAGTTGCCCAACGTTGAAGAAGATTATGTGCACCGCATCGGCCGTACTGGCCGCGCCGGTCGCAACGGTGAGGCCATTTCCCTGGTCGCCCCGGACGAAGAAAAGCTGCTCAAGGGCATTGAGCGCATGACCAAACAGAAAATCGCCGATGGCGACCTGATGGGTTTTGACGCCAGCACCGTTGAAGCGGAAAAACCGGAAGTGCGCGAGCGCCCTGAAGGCCGTGGCCGTGGCGCCCCGCGCGAACCCCGTGACCCGAACAGCCCACGTGGCGGTGGCGGCGGCGGTGAACGCCGTGGCAGCGGGCGCAAAGACAAAGGCAAGGACGGCAAAGACAAGCCAGCCGCCCAAGGTGCGCGTGCGCCGCAAGGCGGCCAAGGCCGTCAACAGCAACCGCGCTCGCCGCAGCCGCGCAACAACGAACCCCGTCAGCCACGCACCAGCGCCGCCCCGGTGATTCCGCCGTTGCCGGCTGATCGCGCGCCGGACGAGTTCCTCGACGACGAAATCGATAACTTTGGTAACCGCGCTGACTACGTCAGCCCGAACCAGGGTCGTCAGCAAAACCGTGGCCGTCGCCCTGCCGCACCTACCGGCCCAAGCGCCAGCAACGGTGTCGGCCTGGGCGCGCCACGCCCAGCCGGCCAAGCGCCACGCAACAACAACCCACGCCCGCAAGGCCAAGGCAAACCAGCCGGTGGTGGCCAGCGTAACAATGGTGGCGGCGGTGCCGGCGGTCAGGGCAAGCGCCCACCAGGCCGCAGTGGCGCAGGCCAACCACGGCGTGATGACTCGCGCAGCCGCAGCAGCGGCCGTGATGATTCGCTGCGTCAGGAACCAGCCGTGCGTGGCCCGCGCGAGTCACAGCACCAGCCAGTGATCGTGCACAAGGAGTCGAAAATCGACCGCACCTTGACGCCCGAGCAGCTGGAGCAACTGGACAAGCTGCCGAGCCGCAACCGTGGTGAGAAGCCTGCGTTGCTGACCGGTAATCGCGAAGGCTACGGCCGTCGCGTTAAACAAAAACACCGGCCTTGGGCCGGTGTTTTTGTTTGGCGGATCGGCGTTTGGCGCTGACCCTCAGCCCCTCTCCCGCAAGCGGTAGAGGGGGGCCTACCCGTGTTCCAGTCCCCTCGCCCCTTCGGGGAGAGGGTTAGGGTGAGGGGCGAGAATCGCTCTCGACGCAACCCCTCACCCCGGCCCTCTCCCAAGGGGGCGAGGGAGATAAACATCGCGGCGACGCAATACGTTGACTCGCCT